>CAYLLL010000047.1:0-6528 GCA_964384655.1 uncultured Mariniplasma sp.
TGAAGTAAAGATCAAATTCCATAGGATGTGGTAATTTTTGCATCAGTTGATGGTCCTTCATCACTTTCTTGATATGTGTTTCAAGAATTGCTTTTGAAAAAACACCTTCGATGCATAGATAATCATGATCTTCTCTCAAGGCTTGACACGCTTCTTCAAGCGATGAGGGTAAAGATTTAATCTTCTTCTTTTCATCTTCAGATAGATCGTAAAGGTTGAAATCGTAAGGACCATAACCAAGCTCCACGGGGTCAATCTGATGAACGATTCCATCATATGCAGCAAGCATGAGTGCTGCATACGTTAAGTACGGATTGCTCATCCCATCAGGGCTTCGGTACTCAAAACGCTTTTCGCTTTCATCTATGGTATACCCTGGAATACGAATGACTGCACTTCGATTGGCATTCGCGAATCCTACGGTCACAGGTGCTTCAAATCCAGGGACTAATCGTTTATAGGAATTGGTCGTGGGATTGGTAATCGCAGTTAAAGAACGTGCGTGATGGAGAATACCACCAATCATGTATAACGCAGTTTTAGAAAGATGCGAATACCCTTTTTCATCAAACATGATGTACTTTCCATCTTTCTTTAATTGGATGTGAACATGCATCCCTGACCCCGATTCAGTCGCAAATGGTTTTGGCATGAATGTCACAATTTTTCCGCTTTCTGAAGCCATTTGTCTTAGTATGTTTTTTATTTTCATCGAACGATCGCCCATCTCTTTGATGGATGCGAATTCGACTTCGATTTCAACTTGACCAGGACCTCCATTTTCACCATGATGATACTTGATAGGAATCCCAATCCGTTCTGCCTCTAAAACAACATCCGTTCTGAGTCGATAACTTTGATCAAAAGGTGAATCCAAATGATAAGCCCCATGATGTTTCACTTGAAGACCTAGGTTTTGCTCATCCTTCTTTTTGGTATTCCATTCTGCTTGTTTAGAATCGATGACCACTTCCATGTGTTGATTGGTATATTCATACGAGATATGATCCAACACATAGAATTCAAATTCCGGTCCTAACAATATCGTATCAGCGATTCCTGATTTCAACATGAGGTTTTCAGCTTTTTCAGCAATATATCGTGGATCATCTTCATAACGAACCATTTTTCCATCATGAATGGCATAAATATCTGCAATACAAACAAGTGTTTTAACGTGTTTCAATTGATCGAGATAACACGAAGAAACATCGGGAATCATCACCATATCTGATTTTTCGACAGAATTAAACCCATAACTCGATCCATCAAATCCGATACCCTTTTGCATAATATCTGCTTTAAGTTTTGTTGACGTTATCGATAATCGATGCCACGTCCCATTTAAATCAGTCACCTTAAAGTCGATGACTTTTACCTCTTCTTTTTGGACATAGGTAATCATGTCCTGGATGGATTTAAACATGTTGTTCTCCTTTTACTGTAAAGCGTTTTCACCAAAATTATTATAGCATTTAACCTGTGAATTGTGAAGAGAAAATATGAATAAAAAAGACCTTAACATAAGGTCAATTTTCTCTTAAATCTTCATAGACTTGGGAAATGATTTGGCAAACATGATCGATATCTTCTATCTTCGATTCAGTCCCAAATGATAGGCGAATAGTTGCATAAGATGCATCTCTTTGAATAGCTTCAAGGACGTGAGACCCTTTAATTTCATTGGATAAGCATGCACTTCCTGTCGATACATAGACACCTTTTCGATTGAGTGCATACTGTATGTCACTGCTGCTTACTCCTGGTAAAGATAGGCTTAGTATGGATGACAAACAACGATGAGTGTTTTTGGGTCCATTGAATTCAATGTTAGGAATAAGTAAAGAAAGTTTTTCTTGATATCGTTGACGAATCATAGAAAGTTCTTTCACATACAACTCTCGTTGATCTCTTGATAATTCAAGCGCTTTAGCCAATCCAATGATTCCCGTAACATTTTCTGTCCCTGAACGCATACCTTTTTCATGATTGCCTCCATGAAGAATGGGTTGGATAGCAATCTTGTCCTTTAAAATAAGCGCACCTACACCTTTAGGACCATAGAACTTATGAGCTGAAATCGACATCATGTCAATAGGTAAATGTCCGAGATCAATAGCTACTTGACCTGCCATCTGTACAGCATCGACATGGAATAAAGCCCCGAATTCATGCACTAATTCTCCGAAGGCTTTCACATCTTGAATCGTTCCGATTTCATTATTTCCCCAGATGAAAGACACGAGTAGAGTGTCATTTCTCAAACAAGATTTGAACTCATTCATCGATATAAATCCTTCATGATCCACTGAAATAAAATCCACTTCATAACCTAAATCTCTTAATGCTTCAACCGTGTGTGTCGTCGCATGATGCTCGATGGTTGAGGTAATGATATGGCGTTTATTAGGGTTTGCTTTTGCATATCCTAGGATTGCTAGATTGGTCGCTTCAGTTCCCCCAGAGGTGAAGATGACTCCTGAAGGTTGAACATGAAATATCTGTGCAACACTCTCTCTAGCTTCGTTGATCTTTTTCCGAACGAAAATTCCAGGTTCATGAAGTGAGGAAGGATTCGCATATGTTTCTATGAAATAAGGTTTCATCACTTCAAATACTTTTGGATTGAGTGGGGTCGTTGCTGCATGATCTAAATAATAGGACATGAACTCACTCCTTTCTAAAAAAGATGACATCAGGTAAACCATCGAGAGAAATAAATGATAGATCCAACGGTATGTCCTTCCCATGAATGGATTGATTTTTTGGCAAGCAATCTAAAAGTGTTTCAACCATGGCTTGAATGACATAAGATTGATGAATGATGCATGGATCAGGATCGCGAAACACTTCAAGAGATTTCTTTTTGATGGCTTCTTCTTTGATGGGTAAAGTTAATGCTTTCCCTTCAAATAACACATCATGATTCATGTTTTGAATGACTAAGTATGCTTTCATTAACGTCTCCTAAATCATGAAAATAAGATAATAGAGCAGAATGGCTAAAAAGACTAGGGCATTAAATAGTTTAATCCAATGCAATTTTTCTCGCATGAAAACAGAAATACCAACGATGGATTGAGTCTTCATCGCGATGCCTGTGATAATTAGCAAAGGTAGAACAAAGATAATATTATAGACAATCAGTAAAATGATACCTCGACTGATGTGGTCAGTAAAGTGAATCAAATGTAAGATGGCTGTTAGGTAAGCTTGTCCTGTACAAAGAAACTCAGTAAAAGAGATCACGGTCCCAATAAAAAATGTGATAACATAAACCATTTTTGAATTTTCTTCCATTTTCTCAGTGAATTTCTTCATCAATTTTCGATTGAATGCTTGAATCCCACGAGGAAGCTGATTTTTAACTAAATTATACTTTTGAAGTAATGTGACTACAAAGTCATAAAAATTGAGGACAAATAGAAAACCAGTAAGCCCTATAATGATCCATGGGAGTACTTTGACAATGATGGAGAGAAACTGAAGACGATTAAAAAATTGATATAGAATCGTTCCAAAAAGGAAATAGTTGATAAAGATTGCTGCAATGAATGTTAAGCTCACTCGTAACAGAATCTTTTTATTATTGGTGAACCCTAATAGCGAAATAAAGATGAGCAACATGGCTATGGCACAAGGATTCACGCCATCAACAAATCCTAAAAGAATAAAGTACACAAGAGAAAAATCACTAGGTGGTGCTACCATAATGTCCGGCATCACTTCTGTTTGAGCGAGATCGCGAATAGAAAAATCATCGATGGCTTCATTAATCGCTTCTCTCCCAGAAAAGTAGGTTTCCCCAACAAATAGAATAGGCACAGATGCACTTGTTTGAGGAACGTCATACGTAAATTGATAGTTTCGAAAGAGTTCTGTATAGGCTGTATCATCTTCAAGGATGTATTTTTTTACGATAACCCCTTGATTAGCTAACCGAGTGAATGCATCATCAGATTCATCGAGTGCGATACATACTTGACAAAACTTTGATCCAAAATATACGGCATCATATGCCTCATTTGCTGCATGAATAGGCCTTGAATAGAATGAGATTGTGATGAGTGTTAACATCATTAAGATGAGGAAAAAGACATACTTAATTATGATCTTCATGATAACTCCTTGCATACTGTCTATCCTTATTATAGACGAAAACCTCTTATTTTGTTACGATATCTCAGTGAAGTTAGGTCTATGAATCCATTAAACCAAAAGAATTACACGAGTGCAACCATCGCAAGTCATGAGGCAACCATGAAAACATGTTATAATAAGAGAAAGGAGTGATACTTATGCCAAGTGCGGATTTACTGGTTGATCTTTACCAACAAACATTCAAATTACCAGAACTCAAGGTTAGCATCAAACGGGTATTATCACCCGATAGTGATCAAGTCATTGATTTTATTGGGACGAATTTTTCATCTCGATGGGTGTCTGAAGCTAAAGCAGGATTGTATAAACCACAACCTACATGCTTTGTCGCCGTGGATGAACAAAAGATTATTGGTTTCGCATGCTATGATGCAACCGCCAAAGGCTTTTTTGGTCCGATGGGTGTGCATCCAAGTTATCGAAAACATGGCATAGGGTCTGCGCTTGTCATCAAGTGTCTAGAAGCCATGTTTCATGATGGGTATGGCTATGCCATCATCGGCACAGTAAGTGAACATACTCAACACTTTTACTTCCAAGTATGTGGAGCAACTCCAATTGAAAATTCTAGAAAATTATATGGACGTTTAATCGATCGATAACTCTAAAAATTGATGAGGACTTCATGAGAAAGCTATTTAATCCCATAGATTTCAAAATTAAGCAAAACTACAATCAATCGAACCTGGTCTATTACAGTTCTTTTTTTGCTTACTTCTTTTTCATCCCTCTATTTATTTATATTGGTAATCTACTATTAATTGGGCTTAATGTTCTATCCTTCGTCGCCTCATTCTTTGCCATCTATTTTAATCGCAAAAAACAATATTCTCTCGCTGCACTGATCTTCATAACTGCTATCTTAATACAAACATTCTTTGAAGTCATCATGTTTGCAAACACTGCAGGTTTTGTCTTCTATTACTTCAATCTCGTGGGTTTAATTATCTTTACCAACTGGAAAAAGTGGCAAAAAATAACCTATATTTGGATTTTAGGCTCTTTATTTGTGCTGAGTATACTGCATGCTCGAGAAGTCGATCCTGTCATCGTTCTACCTTCAGCATTGGTTACATTCTTTTTAATCAATAATGTTTTTCTCAATATGATGGGTGTAGGAAATTCTGCGTTATACTATGTGAGAATCGCCGATGAGTCCTTACATGCATTATCCAATCTAGCCATGTATGATTCACTTACAAAACTTCCCAATCGTACAGCAATTCAACAGCTTTTTGACCAAATCAATCCCATCACTGAATGGGAGAATGAAAGTTTAGCGATAGTCATGCTAGATATCGATCATTTTAAAGAGATCAATGATACACATGGACATCTTATCGGTGATCAGGTATTAAAAAGTATCGCAAACACTTTAGAAGATACATGCCGAAGTCAAGATTTTCTCGCTAGATTTGGTGGAGAAGAATTTTTGATGATCATACCTATTGATCATGTCGAATATATCCATGAGGTAATCGATGCTTACAGGCAAAAAGTTGAAACATTAATCATTCGCATCAATCAACTCGAACTATCAGTAACGATTAGTCTAGGTGTACTTTATAAACCTCGATCGATCCCCTTGAATTATCAAGAAGCTCTAGAGAGAGCAGATAAACTTCTCTATCAAGCAAAAGAACAAGGCCGAAATCGTATCGTCATCGAAAAACTATAATATAAATCCCCAGGGAAAGAATTCCTTTGGGATTTTTTTAGAGAATCGCGTTGATTAAGTTTGCCATCTCGATGGCATTCATCGCGGCTTCAAAGCCTTTGTTTCCTGCTTTCGTTCCCGCACGTTCGATCGCTTGTTCTATCGAATCGGTCGTCAATACTCCCATGATGACGGGTACTCCTGAATCGAGAGATACATGAGCAATCCCCTTCGTCACCTCGTTGCTAACATAATCAAAATGAGGTGTATTTCCTCTGATTACTGCACCAAGACAGATCACTGCATCATACGCTTTTTGCTCTACGAGTTTTTTAGCGATTAAAGGGATTTCAAACGCACCAGGTACCCATGCAACATGTATATTTTGTTCATCAACACCATGTCGAATCAAACCATCTTGCGTGCCTTCCAGCAATTTTTTACCAATCAGTTCGTTAAATCGACTTACAACAATTCCAATCTTTAAACCTTTGCCAATCAAATGACCTTCTAAATGATTCATTCTATTTCCTCCATATATGTTTTATTATGTTGATGAAACACTTTAGGTATATCTTGGTGTTTCATCGCGTTTACGTTTTTTAAGTAATCCACTAAATCTGCAATCGTAATCATCTTTAACCCGTGCTTTTTTTGATACATGATCAAATCAGGAACCCGTGCCATCGTTCCATCATCATTCATTATCT
>CAYLLL010000048.1:0-6469 GCA_964384655.1 uncultured Mariniplasma sp.
GTGATTATCATTCGGTCTTAAAAGAAAGAATTCACCACGTCATGGCGTCCATGCCTTTTCGATATGAACTCAAAGTGGATAATCATCCACATAATGAACGATTGGCGGCTACCTTGGCTGGTTTAGGTTTTTTTGCGAAAAATCAATTGATTATCAATCAAGATTTAGGGAGCTATTTCTTTATTGGAATCGTCTTTATGGATGTTAAGCTCGAGAAGGAGTTCACATTGAAGGTGACAGATGATTGTGGAGATTGTCAAATCTGTATCAAAAGTTGTCCAACACACGCGCTAGATCATGGGTATGACATGAATCGATGCATGAGTTATTACAACCAAGCTAAGCGCGTCGTCACAGATGATGAGATGGAACATAATTATGCGTTATTTGGGTGTGATATTTGCCAGAGAGTATGCCCCAAAAACATTAAAAAGGGAACCATCATTCATCCTGAGTTTGAGTTATCAGGTAAAGAAATGGTATCCATTATGGATCTATTGACGTTATCGGAAAAAGTATTTAGAGAGCGTTATGATGGGATGTCTTTTCTTTGGAAGGGAAAAACCGTGTTAATGCGCAATGCATTAATGTTGTTGTTCAAGCATAAAAATACGGATTACTTGAAAGAGATTGAACAGACCATCATTAAGTATCATGCACCTTGGTATAAAGACACTGCTCATCGCGTCATAGACGCGCTACATAAAATAAAAAGTGAAAGGATAAACGATGCTTTATGAATACACTATCAAAAACACTCATCGAATTTTGGGACACCTATTTTAAAGAAGTTAAACCGATGAAAATCAATCAAGACGAAGTTAAAATTGAGTCTAAACTCGATGAAGAACTGAAGTTTATCGGTGATCACGCTTCACAAATCCTTGATATTGGATGTGGATTAGGAACATGTTTAATGACAGCTAAAATTCTTGGAGAACACATGGTTTCAGGGATAGGCATCGACCCATCGGAAAGTGCCATTCATTTTGCTAATGAAACCACATCTTTATCCCATATCCAAGGTTTATCCTTTGTTCAAGGAGATCATCATCTATTATCCACGTATCCTGATCATACGTTTGATGGCATTATTTCGTCCAACACCCTTGATGTCATTCCCACGGATATTTCTGATCTGATCATTAAAGAAATTTTCCGTCTTCTAAAACCTGGAGGATATTTCTTACTTAAACTCAATTTCTATCTTGATCAATCTATGATTGAAAAACTGAAGATGGAACCTATTGGAAATCACATGTACCAAATCAACGGCGTCCTTCGTGCAGTCAATCGAACGACTGAAGCATGGATTCATCATTTTTCTGGATTAACACTGATCAGAGAAGCGGGATATAAACGTGCTCCACATCTTCCTGATGATCGGATTTTGGTTTTCTCAAAACCGTTATTTTAAAGGGGGGAGATCCATATGTTATACCCAGCAAATAATAAAAAACGACTCACACAATCCCTGAACGGTTTATGGGATTTTGCGTTCGTTGAAGACGACTATGTTCCAGTATACCCTTTGAAAGAACCACGCTTAATGGGAGTTCCAGGCAGTTTCAATGATGTTGTCACTGACATCAAAGAAAGGGAATATGTCGGCAAGGTTTGTTATGAACGACTGATATCACTTCAAGAAATCAAGTCGTCCGATCGTTGGACTCTCCGTATTGGGGCAGCTACCCATCATGCTAAAGTTTATCTTGATGGTATGTTTGTCATCGAACATGAAGGTGGATTTTTACCATTTGATGTTGAGATCAACCATCCAAAAGAAGAAATGCGTTTGTCAATAATTCTCGATACTCGACTAGGATTTCAATCGTTTCCTATGGGAGAAGTTAAGCATACAGACCATGGTGATAAGCAATTAATCTATTTTGACTTCTTCAATTATATTGGTCTTCATCGCGATGTTTATGTATGTCGTACAGCAAGAAAATATATCAAAGATATTACGATAAAAACGAAACATGATTTTAAGAATGCAACCATTAGTTATGAGATCAAAACCAATGACAAGATTGAGAAGATTGACATCATCGACCCCAATGGTCAAATCATCACCACATCGCATACTGAAAAAGGTGAAATTCAAGTGGAAAATCCCATTCTATGGGATATCTATCAAGGAAATCTGTATCGACTGAACGTCACGACGATGCACGATTATTATGAACAGCATTTTGGTATTCGTGAAATCGAGATTAAAGATCAAAATATCTATTTAAATCATCGACCCATCTTTCTAAAAGGATTTGGTATGCATGAAGATCATGAAACTCTCGGTAAGGGAAGTCATCCTATACTCCATCTTCGCGATTTTGAACTACTCAAATGGATCGGTGCAAACTCATTTCGAACCAGTCATTATCCCTATGATGAAGCCATCTATGATTTAGCCGATCGTTATGGCATCTTGGTCATCGATGAGATGCCAGCAGTCGGTTTAAACTTTTGGGATTCACGACCAGTATTCATCGATGATCGGGTCAATGATCAGAGCTTAAGCGTTTATAAAAAACAATTGAGTGAACTCATCCTTCGAGATAAAAATCATCCATCAGTAATCATGTACTCCCTCGCTAATGAAGCCAATACACATGAAGAAGGAGCACTTAAATTCTTCGAAGGTGCATTTGCTCATGCAAGACATCTGACAGATTTGCCTTTAATGATCGTTGAATATGTATCAGCTGAGGTGAACAAAGTGGCTCATCTCGCAGATGTCATTGGAATCAATCGTTATCATGGATGGTATACCGATTTTGGAGATCTATCAGTCATCAACAAACAGATTAAACACTCCGTTCAATCCTATGTTGAAAGATTCCAAAAGCCTGTTGTATTAACTGAATTTGGTGCAGACACCATCGCAGGCTTGCACACGTTACCCGCTCAGGCATTCAGTGAAGAGTATCAAAATGAATTTATTGAAACGTATTTGGATGCAGTTGAATCTATCAAAGGATGTTGTGGAACTCATCTATGGAACTTCGCTGATTTCCAAACAAAACAAGGACTCACAAGAATCAATGGTAATAAAAAAGGCGTTTTCACACGCAATCGTCAGCCCAAATGGGTCGCACACACGTTAAGAAAACGCTGGAATCAGCAAAAATAATCATAGACCACGGGAAACCGTGGTTTTTTATTCGATGGTAAATGTGACAGTTTCCACCAAATCAAGATCTAAATATATACGAATTTCATAATCACCAATAGGCCAATCATTGGTCGGTTTAGATAAACTGAAATAGAAATACATATTAATCTCATCAATGGTCAATAGGCTATCCGCAATATATTCTTCGCTACTACCTTCGACGTAGTACCAATCCACTTGGATAATCGAATCAATGGTTGCTCCTTCAATACTTCCTGTAAGATAAATGACGGGTGTCGTCGTGTAAAACGTAGAAGTTGGTGCAATGGGCATGTAATCTTCATCGATGGCACTTGATGTCTCTAAATCAACAAACTTGGCTGTAGTGAAACTGCAACCCGCAAAAGTGAAACTGAGTAATAACAATAAAACAAAAGCAAGTAAACTCGTTTTTTTCATTGGATTCTCCTTGTTTATTTTTTGTTTAATCGTTGGTGTTCTATCTATAGTTTAACGTGATTATGCGTAGATATCAATAAAAAAATGACTTAAGCATCGATATGTCGCGTAAATCATTGGTTCAATCATCATAAAAATAACTAAACAAATAGAACGAGTGAGGTAGCCATAATGACCATCCCAGTCATTAATCCATAGATGGCAATATGATGTTCTCCATGCTTCTCAGCCGTGGGAAGCAGTTCATCAAGTGAGATATAAACCATGATGCCGGCAACCATAGCAAACACAAAGCCAAATAAGGACTCACTTAAAAAAGTATAGAGGAGGAAAAATCCAATGATCGCACCAATTGGCTCAGATAAACCTGATAAAAATGTGTATAGAAAAGCTTTTTTACGTGATTTCGTTGCATGATATATGGGGACAGAAACAGCAATTCCCTCGGGGATATTATGAATAGCGATCGCGATCGCGATGGAAATTCCAAGTGTAGGAGATTCGAGCGCTGCAATAAACGTTGCTAAACCTTCGGGAAAATTATGGATAGCAATAGCTAGTGCAGAGAATAAACCCATGCGCATCAACGTGTGATCATGCGTATCTTCATAGATGGTCATCTCATCTTGTTCATGAGGATTTTCAGCTTTGGGGACAAGTCGATCAATTAACGCAATAAATCCGACACCAACAAAGAATGCCAGTGTGGTGTAAAGATAACCTAAGCGTGAACCAAAGATCAATACTAAGGATGAAAAAGCTTTGGGAAATATCTCAATAAAAGAAACATAAATCATGACTCCTGCACTAAGGCCAAGAGCAAAAGAAAGAAATTTTTTTGATGAAGCACGTTTATTCATTGCAATAATTCCACCGATACTTGTGGATAATCCTGCAAAAAGTGTGAGAGCAAATGGGATAAGATACGAGTTCATCGTGTCCTCCTTATAGGATAAATTAAATGTATAATATTAAGGCATACCTTAAATACAATTTAAGTATACCAATAATGATAAATGAAATCAAAAAAAGTGCAAAAAAAAGTCCCAACATCAAAGATGTTGAGACAATTAGTTTTTATCAGTTATTTATCATTCTCTAAATCTTTTGTGAGTTTTGTCGTTAAACGATTAGCAAGATTGACAAAATCACTTGGCATCATGAGGATGGTGGTTGTATTGTTTTCAGCCCCAACTTCAGTGATCATTTGCATCCGTCTTAACTCAAGTCCGGCTGGGCTTGCAGCAATCGCATTGGCAGCTTCAGCGAGTTTCTTACTTGCTTCTGATTCACCTTCAGCTTTAATGATTCTTGCTCTCTTCTCACGAATAGCTTCGGCTTCCTTGGCCATGGCGCGTTGCATGGATGTTGGAATTTCGACATCTTTCATTTCAACCATTTGGACTTCAAGTCCCCAAGCATCTGTAATCTTATCAACAATCTCTTTGATTTGACCATTGATTTGATCGCGATTGTTTAAGACTTCGTCTAAATTATTCTGTCCAATCACATTGCGTAAAGTGGTTAAAGCGATTTGGTATATTGCTGAATGATAATTCGCCACTTCCAAAACGGCTTTTTTAGGATCGAACACCTTAAAATAGAGAACAGCATTCACTTTGATGGTGACACTATCTCTTGTCACGGTATCTTGTGCAGCGACATCGACGGTATTGACACGAATATCGACAACCTGAATCTTAGTAATGAGTGGCCAGGACCAATATAACCCAGGACCTCTTAATCCACGGTAACGACCTAAAACAAAAATCACATGACGTTCATATTCTTTTGCAACTCTTAATCCAAAAAAACTCATAGTTTTCTCCTTTATGTATAGTTTATCCACCCAAAAGTATCACTACACATCTATTATACACCCAAGAGATTACTTATTTGAAAATTGTGGGTTGCTAATTGAGTGAAGGTGTTATAAAATGTGATTAAACCAATGTGTTGAGGAAGTTTAATCGTATATGGATTATTCTACCCAAAGCATATTGGCGTTTTTTTTGTATTGCATTCACACCATGATTATAATGACAATCTACGGAAAGCTGAATATATAAATCAAAATAAAAACGGCTTCATTAAGCCGTTATTTTTGTCTTGGTGGAGATGAGGGGATATGCTAGGATTTTTGATGAATTTCAAGTTTAATAAATATACATATAATAATCACGATAAAAAAGTGTCGAAAATATATTAATAATATGCAAACATTCAATAAATGCCTATTTGTATAACATTTTTCACAATTTTTATGGGCAAAATAAGAGCGGGTATTAACAACTAGATATCTCATATAAACCCATATATTTTCAAGTTGACTAAGCGAAAGAATACTTAATAATGACTCTATTTACAAATCTATGCATATTTCATTTTGAAAAAGACAACATGTTGCAGATATGCTATAATTTGCTTAAGAATATCATGCGATCAATCGAAATTGAATCACTTAAAAGCAGAGGGGATATAATGGCAAATATAACTGCAAAACAAGAGATAAAAAAGATTGGTATATTTACTAAAGATGAACATGCTCAACATTTCATAAAAGAGCGTTTTTCGTCAATAAATAATAAGATTTATCGTTATTGCAAGCTTAATGAATACAATACTTATGAACTGGATAATCTGTTGAAGCAACAGATATATTTGAGTCATCCAGAGCATTTTAACGATCCGTTTGATTGTAACTTTGGGTTACATATAGTTGGTATTATTGAATCTATGATAAATCATTATTTTAAACTAATGAAAATGTCGGATATTGAAGAGCAAATTAACTCAACACATGATTTTGCAATAGTTGTATCAGACCCATTTTATGGAGAAGTAAAACGTGTTTTGAAAGAGATTGCAATCTCAGGAATAGACAAGACACAATTA
>CAYLLL010000049.1:0-6457 GCA_964384655.1 uncultured Mariniplasma sp.
ACTGTAATAATCATTATCAATATTAAAATTGTAACCAATAGGATTGAACTGTTTGGATTTCATGACTGAATAGTCGATATCTCGTCCGAGCACATAATGTAAACTTAAAAGACGCTCAATCGCATCCTGCGTAAGCTTTGTTTCAAAGGTCGTATATTTTAAGTTGTAACTGACATCCACGGAAAAACGATAAAGTTCTTCTGCTTCATCAAAGCGAATAATCTTATCCCATGTACCCAAATTGATGGCAAGAATCTCAGAAGATGTACTTGCAATATCATTTCTAAACGTTGAATAACTGATATATGTTTCATCAGGTAATGTCAAATTAGGGAGTTGATCAAAGGTGTTTTCACTGAATGTGCCATAATCAATATTCCCCTTAGCACTAAAATCAAAGGAAATTAAGTTGATGATGAATCCTAATCCCACGAGGAAAAATAGACCTAATACCATCTTTTTCATAGTTGTGTTCATGACCAGGTCCCTCCCCATGGAGGTGTCGAAAGACCCCAATTATAGATGGGAGCATCATTGGCAGCCTGAATGGCTTCAACAATAATCGCAAACTGCAAGGTATACCCAAAGGATTTGGTTTCAAATTCAAGACCATCATATTCTTCAATAAATGGCAGGGTAAGTTGTGGAGTCGTTGTCGTACGATAGATACGTTCAGGAAAATAATAATAGCCATCTTGGATGCTGTGATCATACCAATGATCTACTTGCTCAACGACATCCCCTGCAGTGATACCGCCTAAAGCGACTTCAGCATCATAGAGATCCTCATAGGCGACGCTATTGACCAGCCATGAGCGATCAAATGCATAAGGGATCGGTTGATCAACGATCGCAACTTCACCACGATTTCCTTCAAAATCGATGGTTGATAGGGTTAATGAATCAATAATAGAGACGCGCACGTATGTGTCCACGGTACTGTTAACAAGGATATTGATGCGAAGGTTAGTCAAATAGTTATCGGCTAATTGATCAGTCACGTTAATTTCATAAACACCTGTTTTAGTCATGGTATACCAATCAGAAATCTCGAAATACTCAAGTTCTGTCAAAGTCCCATCAAGATCAATTTGAATATCCACATCCACTTTGGCAGCTGTAGCAATAAAGGAGTCTGTACGATTGACCATGACAAACCATGCATAACTGACGGAACTGATCATCATCAACAACAAAATCGTGACTGACATCACGAATAATCTGTGTCGATTGGATAACAGTTTCATCATGTGTTCATTCTCCTTTATTCATCGCCTAGAATCGTATACAATCCATCGATTAAAAGTTCACCATCTTGGAAACCTAATCCTTGATCAGGTGTATATGGATCAAAACTAATTGAGAATTCGATCACAACAATGTGTTGTGAAATCATCTGTGTATCTAAAATATCAATGTTATTTTCAACAACTAATGTTTCACCATCCATGTAATGATTAAATAAGTTGGATAAACGATTGTTGTCGAGTGGAACTCCAACATAATCAATGGTATTGCTATCAATTTGATTCACAGTAATCTCTTGAATAAGATATGAATTATTGAGATTATAGTCTTCAATAGTTGCATACCATGTTAAGGTTATTGTACCATTTTCAAGGGCGAAGAAGTCGGTTAAATCGTAGATTTCTTCAGTTTCGCTAGCTCTGATGTTATAAAGCATAATATCTAAAGCAACATCAGGGGTTCCTACCATGTTTTCATTAGCGATGGTTACACGAACATCAATGGAATCCCCTGGGTTCAACGCTGATAAATATGCATTAAGATCCGCAGAATTTTCAAAAGATTCGTAACCTCCACCATTGATACCATATTCTACTTCGGTGTTAATATTTCTTTCAATGACATTTTGACTGATGGGTTGGACTTTGTTTTCATTAGAGAGTGAAAACCATGCATAAACAACTGCGGTGAACAGCATGATGGATGTGATTAACATGGCGCTTGATTTGAGCAGTTGTCTCATGGGTTGAACTCCCTTCATAAAGTATAAAAGCCAATTGAACCTTAAAACTTAAGGTGCAACTGGCTACCCCGTAGGGCCCTATAGCTTTGCGTCACTAGGTTTCCCTAGTTTTGCCAAGAGTATGTCGTGATCATTCAATATAAAAAGCCAATTGAACCTTATATCCTAAGGTGCAACTGGCTACCCCGTGGGGCCCTATAGCTTTGCGTCGCCAGGTTACCCTGGTTTTGCCAATAGTATGATCAACGATCTGATTTATTTGTGAGTAGCTTGTTTCTTTTTTTCTTCTTCGAGAACCTCTTGATAGAGTTTTTCCTTTATTTCCTCTTTCATCTGTTCTCTCAATTTGTTTTCTTGTTCTTTCTTGATGGTCTTAATTAGACTCATCACTTCCAAGATCACCATGACGAGTAAGACCGTAATGAGTGATCCGAAGATAATACTTCTTGATCCAGTCGCAAGTTCAGCAATCGGCTTTAAGAAAGTGATCTTCGATTGATAGATCGCTTTGAAATTGTCTTCAGTCACAGGATCGGGATCCACACTGTTTAAAGGATTATCACCTTTAGTCTCAAAACCACCTTCTGGATGGATACCGACTACCCTGTGAATAATGAGGGCTGGTGTTCCTCCAATCTCTCCTTGAAATACGATAACATCACCAATGTTGATTTCATCAAATGATGCTTTTCGAATAATGGCGATATCATAGGGATCAATGGAATCTTCTTGATCGCCAATCATTGAATCTGTGGGAACGATGGAGAAGGAATATCCAAAGATGAAGAGGGGTTCATTACGCTGAATCGCGCGAGTCCCAATGAACATGATGCCAATGGATAAGATGAAGATGAGTGTAGCAATTCCGGTTAATATCCCAGTGACAATCTTTTTCACACGGTCTCCTTAAGTTAAGACGTTGTCTCCACTTGATAACGACTCTTGATTTTCTCTTTCGCTTTTTTAATGCGTTCTTCCGATTTCATTTTGAGTCGTTTTTCAGCTTCTTTGTATTTCTTCTGTTCAATGATGCGATCTTTCTTAGCTTTGCTTAGCGCTTGTTCTTTTTCTTTCTTTTGGCGATCTCTAATCTTTTTCATTTCAGATTGATATTTGAGCATCGCTTTCTTCTTTTCGAGCTCGATCAATTTCTTCTCTTCGTCACGAATTCGTTTTTCTTCAAGCTTAATTTTTTCTTGAATATCTCTTGATTCTTCAACGAGTAATCGTTTTTGTTCAGCCACAAATTCAAGATATTCAGATAACATGGCTTGATTCTTCTCTAAGTTTTGACGCTCAATCTTAATGCGTTCCTCAATGGATTGTTTTTTCGCTTCTTCAATCGCACGCTTCTTCAATCCTTTTTGGATTTCTTTGTCGATCTCAACAATCTGCTTGAGCATGCGTTTCTCTAAGCGAATCGCGTTGTTATAATCGACTTCTTTGGTCTCTCTAATCACACGTGCGACGCGTGCGCGATCTTTTGCCTTCAAGAGTTCTTGATCGAGGTCTCTCTTCACCATTCTTGTGAATATGAGATCTTCCTTGTTTTGATCATCATCGAGTTCGAAGAAATCTTTGAATAGTGCATTGGATATGGCAATGGTTTCCCTAAGCGCACGTCTTAAAGCTACTTCATACGAGGAGGATTCTTCCAAGGCTTTGTCCAAACGTTCTTGAAGAATCTGCTTGTTTTGTTCTAAAAAGAATTGATTGATCTGGTTATCTTCCATGACAAACGGATCGGGTTGAGTCATGAGTTCAGCTAAACTCTTTTTGACAATTTTAGGACTCTTTCGCGTGTATTCTCTGACATCGAGATATTGATAATGTTCCTCTAAGGCTTTTTGGTTACCATAGACATTCGTAAAGGCTGTTAATGCTGTTTGATAAACATTGCGTAAGTAGTAGCGATCAAGTGTCAAATTTTGTTCTTTCGTGTCAACATCAAAGTTTAGCGTGTTGTATTTGTCAAGGTATAACCACAGGTTAAAGCAGTTATTATAGTCGATATTCTTAAGAATAATCGATGTTTTCATAATGGGAGGTTGAATGGGTTTTGCGTTTTTTAACTCTTCCATAAATGGAGAGATTCTGATACCATTGACTTTTTTTAGTAACGTTTGTATTCTTCCTAGGAGTTGATGATTCTTTTTAGCAACTTCATCATCGGTTAACGTATCTTGAATCTTTAAATCGATTTTTAAACTGATATTGGAATCTTGTAAATCGAAATTTGAATCAAGATTGAAGTATTTACGGTTATACGTTTCAACGTTCGTTTTCACTAATTCATATCGGCGATTAACGAAATCAAAGAGTCGATCCACGAGTGTCTTAATGAAACGATTTTCATAGATGGCATAGTTGACTTCCGCTTGAGTGTTCAAGATCTTTTTGGGAATCACATCGCCATTTTTAATCTCTTTGATCAGATGCGTATTTTGTGCTAAATGTCTGACGGAATCACTATTGGTTTTTTTTGCTTTTTCAATCGCAACGACTTCTTGTAAGTACTTAAGACCTGATTTAGGATCTTTTGTGATTTTATCGAGACTTGGAAAGAAGGATTCAATCGTGCCAATCCAATCTTCATGAAAAATCTTGGACTCTTGGATACTCTTTTGGTAAATGGTATTGTCACCAGATAACAACGCTTGATAAAAGTGATTTGGAAATTCTTCTGCCATTTCAAGTTCGTAGAAAACCTGATTCAGCTCTTGATGAAATTTCTTTAAACCAGCCGTTGTTTTCATAATGACCTCAATTAATATGACTTCTTGATTTGATCAAGGAAAGTCTGACATTCAACAAATGCATTTTTTCCGAATAGACGATCGAGAAGTGTCGATAATTCTTCGATTTCATCTTTGAGGAAGGGTAAGTTTAGACTTTCAAATTTTCTTAATATCTTGCGTGCTACCATGTAATCCAGGGCTTCAGTTTCAGTGTTACCACAGGCAACATAGACAGGTACGAAAGATCGAATCTGTTTCATGATACGATTCCCGAATGTCACTTTGAATGCTTTCGTAATAAACGCATCGAGTTTTTCAAGGTTTTCTAACGATTTAATCGTTAAGGGATGGTCTTTATTCGCTTGATTGAATAACTCCATCAAGTAATCGCTGCTCATCGTGACACCTTCTGTCTCAGGGGCATCGATATAAGCGGCTTTGGTATTGATGATGATGGGCGTTGCACGGTCATAAACTTTGTCGGTAATCGTGAACGTTGAGTCATCTTTATTGGCTGTTCCTACAAACCAAACGTTTTGTGGGAGTAAAATTTTTCCGTTGTTGAAGTGTTTGGGATCGCCTGGTTGAGTATCGGGGACGATATCAACTAACCAAGCATCAGGATCTGGCATTTCAAGCAATGATAAGAGTTCTGCAAAATAGTATTCAACACGTGCCAAGTTCATTTCATCCAAGACGATTAAACAAATATCGTCACGGTAAGTTGTTTCGTATAAAGCTTTCAAGAAGTCGGTTTCATTAAACTTCTTCGTAAATTCGTTCAAGTAACCGAGCATTTCAGCACGGTCACGCCATGAGGGTTGTACAGCTATGATTGCGGCATCATTACTGAAGAATTTCCCCATTGCGTAAGGTAGAGAGGTTTTCCCTGTCCCGGATATCCCTTCCAAAATCATCGTCTTGGAGGAAGCGAGTCCAGCAAAGAATGATGAAATGATTTTTTTATCGTAGAACAATCCGAGTTTGGATGCTGCGAAATTGATAAATCGTTTGACGAGTTCATTCAAGTTAAGCATGTCTTCATCTCTCATGTGAACAGCAGTGACCATGTTTTCGTATTCCTTGTCCACTTGAATCAACTTGACAAAGCGAGAGGGACCTGCATATTCGTCTTCCTCAGGAGATCCACCTTGCTGAGATCCTTTTGCTTCTCCATCAGGTGATAGACCTAGATTAGACACCTTCATCGCGAGAATCTTGTTCTTTTCCTCAATCAATTCAACCGTTTTCTGGTTCAAGAATGAGATCTCTTCTAGTAATTCATCTTTTTCTATCTCCGTGCGCGCGAATTTAAAATAGCGTCTGCCCAGCTGATAAACTTTTAACGCTAAAAAGACCAAAAAAGCGACGTTAACCATCAGAACGAGAAAAGCCATGACCCAGTCCAAAAGGGTGAAGGCATTGCTTGCAGCGATAAAGTTTCTGAAGAATTCAATCACTCCATTAAAGAATAAATCGGCAAAAGCTTCAAAAATTCTTTTGAAAAAATTACCGAGATTAATGAAGAAGTCTCTAATGAAGGTTATATAGTAACGTGCAAACTCTACCATATAGACTCCTTACTGGCATTATACTAGTTAGTTTGGTTTTTCTGAGCGTTCATTTCTTGAATAATTTGTTGTCTGATCTTTTCTTTTTCAAGCTCTAAAGCTTGCATGGTTGCCGCTTTTTCTTTTTCGAGATGAGCAGTAACTTTTTCTTTATTCAA
>CAYLLL010000050.1:0-2323 GCA_964384655.1 uncultured Mariniplasma sp.
GCTAAATTAAAGACGGATTACGTTGATCTCTATTTGATTCACTGGCCAAATCATGACAAGAAAATCAACCAGCAAACATGGTCACTCTTCGAAGAACTCTATAGAGAAAAGAAAATTCGTGCGATTGGCGTCTCCAATTTTCAGCGACATCATATCGAAGATCTTCTCGAAACGGCGACCATCGTCCCTATGGTTAATCAGGTCGAACTTCATCCCGGATTATCTCAAGTTCCCTTAAAAAAATATCTAGACAGTAAGCATATCCAAATAGAATCTTACGGACCTTTGATGAAGGGGGGCGTCTTTGAAGGTATTTGGGGTGATGCACTCAAACTGATCGCTGAAAAACACAACGCGACCATCGCACAAGTTGTCATCGCGTGGGGATTGAAAAACGGGATTTTAATGATTCCAAAATCGGTCACCAAAGAACGTATTGAAGAAAACTTTAACGCGAAGGACCTCATCTTAGATGATGAGGATATGAAGACCATCGATGCACTTAATCGTGGTAAACGCGTCTATACGGATCCAGACAATAGCCCTTGGGGCCCTTATACTGAATAACCTCGTTTCGAGGTTTTTCTTTTCATCTATCTTGTATTTTTTCTATTCTTGATTTATACTATAGGTAACTTATGGGACCCTTAGTGGCCTAAAAAGGAGAAGAAATGAAAAATTTAAATGTAAGAGATTTTGTTTTTACAGGGTTTCTATCTGCCATCATTATTTTGATGACCGTTGTTCCCCAAGTTGGTTTTATTACGCTTACCCCACTCGTGGCTGTGACGCTTTTGCATATCCCCGTGCTCGTTGGCGTTTTTTTGTTGCCTAAACGGCTCTCGATCATCTTAGGCTTAGTGTTCGGTGTCTCTTCATGGATCCGTTCGTTTGCCCCTACAGGACCGCTTGATTTTGCATTTCAGAACCCTCTGGTATCCGTCTTACCTCGAGTGCTCTTTGCATTAGCGGCAGCTTATGTCTTTGATGGACTTAAATGGCTCAACCAAAAAGTCAAATATGGTGATCTCATCACCTTCGTTTTAGTGGTTGTCATCACGCTCTTTGGTCTTTATTATGGTGCGGTTGCCATCAACCTCTTTACCGGTTGGTCTCTTTCTTGGCTCGTTCCAGTCGCATTCACCATTGAGGTCATTTTCTTAGGACTCTATTATGCATTCATTCATAGTAAGCAAAAAACGAATGTTTTCTTACCCTCCTCGTTTATTTTGGGGACGGTGATTCATACCGTATTAGTCTTAACCATGCTAACACTCGTGTCAAGTGACCTTGTGCAAAGCTTTTTCCCTGATAAAACATTGGTGGGAATTATCTTAACGGTAGCTGCAACTAATGGACTAATTGAAGCCGTGTTTGCTGCTCTCATTGGTACACCTATATTAGTCGCTCTCAATACTTATATCCATAAAAACGAATAATTGAAAGAGGTAGATGAATCATGATTTTACTCTGTGATGTTGGCAATACGAATTTGAGTTTTGGAATTTCTGATGGCGTAGCAATCATTGATACGTTTCGTTTGAACACGGATGTTTCTAAAACATCAGATGAATACTGGATTCAGATGAAAAACTTAATCAATGCACATAAAATCACAGAGATTGCCATCTCTTCCGTGGTCCCAAGAATCACGGAGAAATTAAAAGATATTGCTCATAAACACTTTCAACTTGAACCTCTTGTTGTCGGTCCTGGCGTTAAAACGGGTCTCAATGTTAAAACCGATCATCCAAGAGAAGTCGGTGCTGATTTAATTTGTGATGCAGTCGCTGTGGAAAATTTTCAAAAGCCCATGTTAATCGTTGATTTAGGTACCGCGATTAAATACATTTATGTCAAGAATAAGACCATCCTAGGGGTCATCATCACTCCAGGTGTCAACATTTCTATTAAAGCTTTGGTTGGAAATACCGCGCTCCTTCCAGATATCGATATCGAAATCCCTAAAAAAGTCCTAGGGACAAACACGATTGCTTGCATGCAAAGTGGTGTGACCTATGGGGTTGCCGCACAAGTCGATGGATTGATCGAATGGATCAGTGAAGAAGTGAATGAACCGTTTGATGTCATCTTAACGGGAGGTTTATCACAAACGATTGCTCCACTGTGCAAACATCCTTTGACAAGAGATCCTGATTTAGTTTTAAAAGGTTTACTCACAATTTTCAATCGTAATCAGAAATAAATGAAAATGGCGGTGAAAACCAGCCATTTTTTTGATATAATGAAAACGATATGAAAGTGAGGTCGAAGAACCATGTCATACATAAAAAAATATCAATTTTGGATGCAACAACAAAAC
>CAYLLL010000050.1:2415-6401 GCA_964384655.1 uncultured Mariniplasma sp.
CAACAGCAAAACCTAGATCCCACATTGCTCAGTGAACTGATCCGTTTAGATGAAAAGGAAATTCAAGAAAGTTTTCATTCGGATTTAACCTTTGGTACGGGTGGGTTACGTGGTCTGATGGGTGCCGGAACCAATCGTGTGAATGTGTACACGATTCGTAAAGCGACCTTAGGGTTTGCAAGATATATTAAACGTGCAAAACTTCCAGGTGGCGTTGCCATCTCCTATGACAATCGTCATCATTCAAAACAATTTGCTAAAGAAGCCGCGATGGTGCTGGCTGCTGAAGGGATTTCCTCGTATTTATTTAGTGAGTTAAGACCAACACCGATGTTATCATTTGCTGTTCGCCACTTCAAGTGTGCGGGTGGCATTATGATTACTGCCTCTCATAATCCTAAGGAGTACAATGGCTATAAGGTCTATGACCCCACAGGTGCACAAGTCAATTTGATCACTGCAGAACACATCATCCGCTTTATCGATTTAATCGATAATCCTTTTGAAACCGAAGTTGAAGATAACGAACTTATCCATTATATTGATGAAGATTTTGATGACATCTATCTTCGCGAAGTTGAGAAAATCGCTTTAAATCCTAAAGCACCGAAGATCAAAATCGTTTATTCACCCTTGCATGGGACTGGTGGAACGGTTATCCCTAAACTGCTTCAAAAAGTAGGGTATGAATTATATCCTTATGAACCACAAATGATCGTTGATCCCAATTTTTCACATACGAAATCATCCAATCCTGAAGAGAAGGATGCGTATATTGAAACACTAAACTATGCAAAAGACGTGGATGCAGACATCATCTTAGTCACGGATCCCGATGCCGATCGGTTAGGGGTTGCTGTCAAGCACCAAGGGGAATACCATTTACTTTCTGGAAACCAAACCGCAGCGGTTGAACTCTATTATATCTTAGCTGAAATGCGTAAACAGGGCAAATTAACCCCTGAAAGTATGGTTTATAAAACGATCGTCACGACAGACATCATCGATTTGATTGCCAAATCATTCGGAGTCCAAGTGACCTCAACATTAACTGGGTTTAAGTTTATCGGTGAGAAAGCCGAACAAAATTTAGGAAAACATCCCTACATCTTTGGATGTGAAGAATCCTATGGAAGTTTAATCAGTGATTTTGTCAGAGATAAAGATGCGGTTCAAGCGGTCTTCATGCTCGCAGAAATCGCGAATACGATGAGCTATTATAAGAAAACCCTCGTGGATTATCTAAATAACATCTATCAAATCTATGGTTATTTCTATGAATATACCAAGTCCATCACCTTACCAGGGCTAGAAGGACTCCAAAAGATTAGCATCATCATGAATCATTTTAGACAGAATCCGCCCATGATTGAAGGAAAAACGCTGATCAAATATGATGATTTAACGAAGGGATACACGTATCAAGACGGTCGTACGACCAAAGTGGATCTCCCGATGTCAGATGTCTTAAAATATTACTATAATGATCAAACATGGATCGTGTTCCGTCCGAGTGGAACTGAACCCAAGATCAAAATTTATTTCCAAACCGCAGGCAAGACCATGGACGATGCGAAAGCTGTGATCGATCATGTCGTTCAGAAATTGTTAGAGACGATTAATCGTCTTTAAGAAAGGAGTTTCTCATGCTAGAAAAACGTCGTGAAGCCTACATTCAAAACGTAGAAAACCAACGTATGTCTATCTTTTTTTCCGGTCATGCTCCTTTAAAATCTGCTGACCAATTTTACCCTTTTGTGGTGAATCGCAATTTCTATTATTTATCCGGTCTATCTCAGGAAAATCTTTGTCTAGTCCTTATGAAGGGCGCTGGCAAAGCTGATACCTATCTCTTTATTGAAAAAATTGACCCCGTCAAAGCATTATGGGATGGTGCAGGTTTGACGTTTGAAGAAGCTGCAGAAAAAGCGTCTATTCCTGTTGAAAATGTGCGTGATATCACCACATTGGACACGTTTATTGCTCAGATGCTTTCCACATCAAGACGAGCACTCTATGGGGAGTTAGCTCACATTTACCTCGATTTAGAACGTTTAAATGAAAAAGTTCCCGCAACCGAAAGCATTCAATTTGCTCACCACTTAAAAACTCTATATCCACAGATCAATATTCGCTCTAATCAAATGATTTTGGCAGAGATGCGAACCATCAAAGATGAAAGTGAAGTTGATGAGATGAGAAAAGCCATCGCGATTACTAAAGTGGGTCTTGAACGTATTATGAGTGAACTCAAAGTAGGACGCTATGAGTTCCAACTTGAAGCGGAATTCAATTATGTCTTAAACTTACACCGAACATCTCCTTCATTTAATACGATTGTTGCTCAAGGAAAGAATGCGACGGTCTTGCATTATATCGAGAATAAGGATGCGGTTGAACCTGGTTCACTCGTGCTTTTTGACCTTGGTTGTTTATCAAACAATTACGCTTCAGATATCACAAGAACCTATCCTGCAAGTGGACAATTCACACCTCGCCAAAAGGCGATTTATGAACTCGTCCTATCCGTCAACAAGGCAGCTATTGAGTTTCTGAAACCTGGAATGACACTCAAAGAGTTTAATGATTTTGGTAAACAAAAATTAACTGAAGGTGCCAAAGCATTGGGTTTGATTAAAGAAGATGATGAAATATCGCGTTATTATTATCATAGTCTAGGTCACTATTTAGGCCTTGATGTTCACGATGTGGGCAATTATACCAAACCTATTCCTGAAGGGGCGATCATTACGGTGGAACCTGGATTATACATCGCAGAAGAAAAGATTGGGATTCGGATTGAAGATGATATCTTAGTCAAAGCATCAGAAAACATCAACTTATCGAAAGACATTATCAAAGAAGTGAACGAGATCGAAGCCTTCATGAAGGCAAAGAGAAGTCGTTGACTTCTTTTTTTTAAAGTAATTTCGAAGATTTTTTCCTACGATAGGGTAGGAGGGATCAGATGAAACTCATGACTTTTATCATACTATCCATTTTTCTTGGGTTATTTATAAGATTGGATAGTCAGGCTGGCACGTATCAGACCTATGAATCGATTGAATTAGAAAGCGGCATGCTATTAGAAGATTTTACGGATAAGGATTACCGTCTTTACTACACCAAGGTACATAAACTCAAGTTTTCAGGCTGGCGTGTCTATATTGTGAACGATGATATAAAAGCGACGTATATCTCTGAAACCATGTTCAGTTATTACAACGATGGATATACAGCCATCAATTATGAATATAGTTTAGAGCGAAGTGCAAGTTCAAAGATTGCTTTATCCGCGACCGGATCTATCGGATTAAAAATGAATAAAGATATTCCAACGTTTAAGAATGGTTTGGATTCGTCACTCAAATTATCCGCTGAATATACGATCAACAGTACCGAAAAAGAAACGTATTATCTTAAATTTTTAGTAGATCCAGGAACTCAAGTCGATCTTTATGTGTATGGAGAAGGGAAAATTACCAATGGTGTCGCAGCAAGATACTCGCTTTTTATTCGTGTGGAAAAAGGTGGGTTTGAGATTTTTGTAGTGACCACGGAATATCAACGATTGGAGAAAAAGAAGATATGAGGAAGTTTCTTATCTATCTTATTTTCTTTGTCTTTGCCATCGGTTTAGGGTACATGGCACAGCAGCTTAAACCCAATGAAGATCCTTTAGTATTAACCATCGATACCGACTATGTGATCGCCTATCAAGAAGATGGAATTTTTGATGTGATCATGTTCACCAACGACCCTTCACATCCCCTTTTTAATATAGATCATGTGCTTCGGGTACTCATGAAAGATGAAACAAAAGACATGTTTTTTGAACTCAATGTATCCAATCTTTCCTTAGGAAGTCAAGAGATGTATCTTCATCAAGTGTGGACACGCATGATCTTCTCTTTCTCAATCCCATATTTCTCTGAAGATGTCAGGATTGAAGATGCGTCATTATCGATCGAACTCTTTGATGAACA
>CAYLLL010000051.1:0-6349 GCA_964384655.1 uncultured Mariniplasma sp.
ATTCATCGGCGTACGTAACTCATGGCTAATGGTTGATAAAAGATGGCGTTTCGGTTCATCCTCTTTAGACATTGTCGATGATTCACGATGTATTGCATGGGTGACATCTTGAAGCGTTCCCAAATAGATGTCTTGATGGTTAACTTGATCTAAACGCGCAATCATTTCAAACCAATGGACTTGTAGGTTGATTCTCATGCGGAAAAGAGTCATCAATGGCGCTTTATATTGGATTGCTTCATGCCATTGAAGTGTCATACGTCGCTGATCATCAGGATGAATCATGGAAATGAAGTTTTCCAAGGTCAACGATGAAGTTTTTTCGAGATTGAAGACACTCTTTAGAGATTCAGAACACTCAAAAACACGATGTTCAATATCAAATGTCCATCCAAGAAGATGATTATGCTCTACCATTTTTGGAAAAAGAAGTTCATCAGAAAAAGGAGAAGGAGCTGCAAATTCCTTATGATTTTTAATCTTTTTCTCAGCCATAAAAAGCCACCTCAATATCTATGATATTATCATTATACCACGACTTGAAACCATTGACCAAGATGCAATCATTCGATGAAAATGATAGTTGAAAAACAAAATTTACGGTATAATATGAGCAAAGGTGTTGCGTTAACCTTATTTTATGATGCCCAATTTTCTTGATCGTGAAATTTGCCCTAAAGAGGTGCATTGATGAAGACTTTTACTTGGAAATTAGCCATAGCATTTATTATTTCTTACGTCATCTTAGTGGTTGTCGTGGTTTTTTCCTATACGCGCATCACCCAAAACTTTATATATACCCAAGCTCGAACAAATCTTGATGAACAAGGGGACGTTATCGCATTAAGACTCGATACACAACTCGATTTTGACTATTCTCGTATTGAAACACTCATTGATACATATGAGACTGCAGGGCAAGATCCACTCACTCAACTCCAAGCGCAAACGTTATCTCTTACCGTGCTTTCAGACACATTTCGTGGATTCGGATCCATTAATGATCGTGTATTAACCATTGGCGGGAACACATATACCTATGTTGACAGTTATAATTTTGTGGATTTCATGCAACCTGTGGCTGTTTACACATTTAAGGATGCTTTTGGCACAACCGATGAAACCCCCTATATCTTTTTCATGATTGGTGATATTGTGGGTTATTTTGCTGCAGAACCGTATATCAACACCATTTTTGCTGAGTCTAATAATGCATTGCACTATGCATTAATTACCGCAGATAATCGTTTAGCCATTCGATCATTTGAAGGTGTTGATTATGGTAATTTCTATGATTATATTCGATTTTATGGAGGATCAACAAATACCGTTGACAACATTAAAGATGCTATATTGCTCGAAGAATCGATCACGATCCAAACCCCATTCATCGGTTTCGATAGTTTTTTAAGTTTTAATCCACTCAACCAACAGTTTTCGACAAAGCAGTTTTATTTCGTTCAAGTGTATTCGGTTGATACGATTATCAATTCAATGTCATACTTAACCAACATTTTATGGGCGCTATTCTTTGTCATCTTCGTGATCTTTGCAGGTGCAATGCTCGTGGTATATAAAATCTTGGAAACTAAGATGCATGATATAGAAAATGCGCGAATCACTCATTATTATGCTAAACCCTACATTGTTCGAGTCAATCGCGTCGGTAAAATTAAATCATACAATCAAAGTTTTCGTAAACTCCTTGGTGATTATGACATTTATGATGAAGTCAAAGATTTTGAAATCAAAAAAGAGTTTGACATGGAAGCCATTCAAGATATTTTGCAAAGACAACGTGCCTTTACGGCAATATTTGAACTCGGGCTACAACGATTGGTTTACGTTCGTTTTATCCCCGTGAAAACCACTGGTGGATTTCTCCTTATAGGCGATGATGTTTCGCATATTGAAGGAGCATTTGATGAGTACCGTAACATGGCTCTTTACAATAAGCGTACACATCTACCCAACAATAACAGTTTAAAAAATGACCTACAGACATTTTTCAATAATACTGATGACCTAAAACGAAAGAATGCACTCATTGCTCTGGATGTCATGTCCTTCGAAAAGATCAAATCGTTGATTGGTGAAAAATCAGGGGATCGTTTCTTGATTATTATCTCTGAATTGATTGATGAGTCCCTTGAAGGGTATCCTGCAACCCTCTATAATCTTGATGAAGAACATTATGTTATCTTCATGAGAGATATCGAGAACTATAACTGGGTCACGCGATGGATGAATAAAGTCTTAGGTATTTTTGAGAAACCGGTAACTATTGATAAGAACTTTATTGATGTTGAAATACGTTTAGGAGTTTTCAACATTGAAACGGAACGCTATGAAATTCTTAATGCGGATACTGCATATGATAACATGATGCTTGCCCTTAATCATGCGAAAGAATCCACACAACATAAGTACTTTATCTATGATGTCGCCTTATCGCTTGTCGCATCTCGCGATCAACGCATGGAAGCTGATTTAGCAACAGCGATTAAAAATCAAGAGTTCTACATGGTTTTGCAACCACAATATGACACACAAGCGGAACGATTGGTAGGATTTGAAGCTTTGATTCGTTGGAACAATCCAAAATATGCTTCTGAATCCCCTCTAAAATTCATCCAAATGGCAGAAAGAAACAACATGATTATCGATATTGGTCGTATCGTTCTTCATGAAACCTTCCAAATTGCAAAAGAATTAGAACCCTACAATATCCACATTTCATTGAACGTATCTCCTGTTCAAATCTTGCAAGCTGGATTTGTCAACGAACTCATTTCCATTTTTGAACAGTATGAACTAAAAAAACATACAATCGCTATTGAAATTACCGAAACATTCCTAATTAGTTCATTCGACTTAGTTATCACGAAGTTGAAATTACTACAAAATTATGGATTTGATATTTATCTTGATGACTTTGGTACAGGATACTCCTCCTTACAATATTTGAAACAACTTCCGATTAACACGATTAAGATTGATAGAGCCTTTGTCATTCATATTGAAACAGATGCGCACTCGAGAGCCATCGTAACTATGATTTCATCTCTTGCAAAAAATATTGGTCTCAATGTGGTGACTGAAGGGATTGAAACCGAAAAGCAAAATCAATTAGTGTATAAAGCAGGTTGTCATCTGATTCAAGGATACATCATCTCACCACCTGTGGTAAAATCAGAAGCAATTAGACTCATCCGTGAGTATAATATTGACAAGACGAAGAAGATTGAAGCATTAAAAGTCAGAAAGGACGTGAAGCGATGAACTTTACTATCTATCAAGTATCCGATCAAACCACCATCGTTTTATCCATTTTAGCGATTCTTGTCATGATTGGTGCGATTTATTTCCTCGCAAGATCATACTTTTTAGAACGCAAACGTATCGCTGAAGAAAAAGCATTCATGATTGAAGGTGTTTTAACACGTTCTGAAATCACCTCGATTATCACTTCTCAAATCGCACGTATGGGGAAAGATGCTCAATTTTCATTGATATATCTAGACCTTGATAAATTTTCAGACTTTGTCAATGCGTTTGGAACGACTGAAAGTGAAAAAATTCTTGAGAAGCTTGTTAAAAACATCGAAGTAGTCTTACCTAAGGGTGTGAAACTTTCCCGTTTACAAAATGATGAGTTTTTGATTTTCTTACCCACTGATTTTGATCGTACAGAAGCCGTTGACCTTGCCAACCGAATCAAGCAAGCTTTAGGACGTCCGATCAAATTGTTTGGTGATACCTCAATCAATGCGACCGCATCCATTGCACTCGCATTTTACCCCATTCATGGAGCAAACATGAAAGATCTCATGAATTCTCTTAAACTAGCGACATATCTCATTAAGAAGAATGGTGGAAATAGCATACGTGTGTATTCTGATGAGATGTCTACTGAAGGTGGAGAGCATGTCGAGTATTACTATCAGATTAAGCATGCGATTCAGCATAAAGAGTTCCAACTATTCTATCATCCAATGATTGATGTTAAATCTAACAACATCTATGGTGTTGAAGCACTGATTCGTTGGAACCATCCAGAGCATGGTTTACTCTCACCCTTCAAATTTTTAGGAATTATGGAACAATCAGGAGATATCAACTGGATTGGACTTTGGGGATTAGAAACGATTATTAAGACATTCCAAGAATTAAAACAAGAGTTTCCCAAAAGAGATATTCATTTTTCAATCAACTTATCACCTAAACAATTGATGAATGAAAACCTAGCTGGTGAATATCAAAAACTCTTAAAGAAGTATCGTATGAATGCTGAAAATATCATTCTTGAAATCATTGAGTTTGCGGTGTTTGATAAGCCGATACAAATTCATAAGACGATTACTGATCTCAAAAAATTGGGATTTAAGATTGCGATTGATGGATTTGGATTAGATTATTCAACACTTTCACAAGCTGAAAAGTTAGATATTGATATTATTAAATTGGACAACGAGTTTTTAAAAGAAGAAGAATCATACATGAAAGCTAAGTTTGCTCAACTATTGGTTGAATTTGCGCAAAAGAATCAATACACGATTATCTGTGAAGCGATTGAAAATCAAAACATGCGTGACGAAGCGAAGAAATATGGCATTGATATTATGCAAGGATTCTACTTTACCAAACCCTTATCAGCCGAAGCTTTACGCGGATATATCGGTACCGAATCATGGAAAGATGTCACAGTTTAAGTGGATTTTGACTCAACGTTGATCATGTTTTGTAATAATGCAAGGTTCTCAAAAAGCACGCTAAATTGCTTTACTAAAGTAAAACGAGATAAAAACGTCTGTTTTTGAGAATAAACAAAAAAAGTGAAAAAAAAGTTGTAAAAATATTGACAAATCTTGAGACTTGGAATAAAATGCAGGTGTATCGAGTTTTATCGGTACCCAATGTTCAAAGGCAAAACCAGGGAAACCTGGCGACGCAAAGCTATAGGGCCTGAAATGGTAGCCAGTTGTCATTATGGATGACGCTGGCTTTTTTATTTCCTTAGTTTAGCGTACTTTATACAACTTAAACACATGTTCAAAGGCAAAACCAGGGAAACCTGGCGACGCAAAGCTATAGGGCCTTAAAAGGTAGCCAGTTGTCATTGTTAAGATGATGATTGGCTTTTATGTTTAATAGTCAGAGGTGAAATGATGAGACTTTCTAAGGTACTAGGCGTCCGTCGAGTAAAATTAAGAAATCGAATCTTATCCTTAGGGGTTATTATCACCGGAATGCTCTCGATTGCGTTTGCGCTGATTACCTTCTATGGTCAAAATGCAGGGAACTTCGTCATGACAGTCGATGAGTTAGCACAAGATCGAAGAATCGTTATCAGTGAAGATAGAGATTTCACTTACGCAACAAGCCGATTAATGACTGATCCCATCGATGGTGCAAAAGATATTACCTACGCATGGTTAAAGTTAGATGAGATTGAAGAATCAAACGGTAGTTACAAGGATCCATTTCATGATTATGTCGCTTACACCTTCTATCTTAAGAATGATGGATTAGAAACAGTGGATTTGAGTTACTACATCATTATCAACGACATCTACAAAGATCTTGATGAAGCAATCCGTATCTTAATTATCGATGATGGTGTTGAGACGATGTACATGAAACCTGACACAACCAATGTCAACACTTATCCAGACTATATGCCAGTCGGTAAGCATTTCGAAACAGAAAAAACAGTCATGACTACATTGATTTCAAACTTTAGACCAGGTGATGTGAGAAAATTTAGCATTGTTATCTGGCTCGAAGGAAATGATCCTGACACCACAGATGAAATCTTAGGTGGAATGATTAAGATGCAAATGGTCTTCACGATTGATGGATTTAACACCTAGGGTGCATGATGATGAGAAGAACTAGACGCATTCTCATATCAATATTAATTTTTACAGTCATGATTATGACATTAGGCACAGCAACATTCGCTTGGATAAGCGTGATTACGACAAACAATATTGATGGTTTATCGCTCACAGCTTCTTCAGGTGATGAACTTGAAATCTCACTTGATGGGATCAATTACTACAGTCAACTCCCTGGCGAACTCATTGAAGAATTATATCAGGGTTACAGTTTGATTGATGTCACAAGTTTAGATGGTGTAACCTTCTATACCGGTGGTTTACGAGATGTCAAACCAGCCATTCCGAATGAGCACTACATCAGTTTCGATTTATGGATTAGATCAACAGAAAGAGAACGCAACATCTTCTTGATCAATCACATACCCATCGATACACAGTACGAAACGGATGAAATTGGGACATACATCTTATCTAGAGGTGTGATATGTATTAATCCTACTCGATTC
>CAYLLL010000052.1:0-6309 GCA_964384655.1 uncultured Mariniplasma sp.
CATCATGTAAGCATCAATTTTTTCCGGTTTTGTGGACTTATACAGCAAGGGTAGGACCACTGCATTTTGCTGAAGTGCGACAGATTCAAGACGAGCGATAGGAGCTCCTTGAGCTTTACTAATCGCTTTAAATTCTTCTTTCGTCAGTTGGTGATCAAAAACAAACTGTAATGCTAGGATTCTCGTGATAGCATCGGTATAATACTGAATCAAGTGAAACGTATATCCGCGATAAGATCCTTCAAAAACGCCTTGGTTCTCCTTCATGTTTAAAAGAGCTGCCATTTTTTCGATTTTCATATTTCCCTCCATATGTTGTTAATGTACTCATAGTAACATACTTAAAGAATTATCTCAATACGTCGTGAATGATTTGAGTAAAAACTTGATAGCCAAGGTCGTTTAAATGGATTCCATCCTTACTATATATAGCATTAAGTTCACGATTTGAATCAAGCATAGGTGTATACGTATCGATAAGATTGATAGACGATATCTGTTCACGAATCAGAAGGTTGAGTTTTTCAATCTCATCATTGGTTCTTCCTGCGATATAAAGCGCATTTGCATGCTCACAGGACGCACATATGGGAGTTATTAGCAGATAATACACTTTGATTTGATGGGATTCAAAGGTAAGAATCACGTCTTGGATTCTTTTAACGATGTTTTCGTTGTTCTGATTTGTTAGCACTAAGTCATTCGATCCTATAGAGATGATCACTCGTTTGGGTTTTTGTCTGATGACTGCATCTAGTCTTTCATGGACTCCGATTGTCGTATCTCCAGCAATCCCCATATTGATCCATGATTCGAAACCATATTTTTTCATCAGCATAAACGCAATCATCGAGTCACCAATGAAAATATCTTTACCCGTGATAGGTAAAAGGCGAAAGGCATGAACCTTTCGTGCATAGTCTTCTGCGATAACGTTTCTTAAACTTTCTAAATCAGTCATTTTATTCATCCGATCTTAATTCAAAAATGAGATCACGAAGTTCTGCAGCACGTTCAAAGTTGAGATTCTTTGCTGCTTGTTTCATTTCATTTTCAAACTCTCGAATCATCTTTTCTTTATCTTTCTTGGTCAGCTTCTTGTAATCTTTAGGTTCTTCAACGATATCTTCTCGAATGGTAATCTTATCACGGATTTCTTTTTGGACAGAGACCGGAACCACATCATTTTCAAGGTTGAAGTTGAGTTGTAATTGACGTCTGCGGTTCGTTTCTTTGATTGCAAAATCCATGGCATCCGAGATGCTGTCCGCATACATAATGACTTTACCATTTTGATTTCTTGCTGCACGTCCGATCGTTTGAATTAAGCTTCGTTCACTGCGTAAAAATCCTTGCTTGTCCGCATCCAATATCGCGACCAAAGAGACTTCAGGTAGGTCAAGACCTTCACGTAATAAATTAATCCCAATTAAACAGTCATATTTACCCATGCGAAGATCACGGAGAATCGTAATTCTCTCTAACGATTTGATCTCACTATGGAGATAAGCAACCTTCATACCTAGTTGCTTAAAGTAAGCAGTTAAGTCTTCTGACATCCGAATGGTCAGTGTAGTAACAAGAACGCGTTCTTGAGCCAATACTCGCTTTTTGATTTCAAAATAAAGATCATCCATCTGTCCTTTGGTGGGTCTAACTTCAATTTCGGGATCTAAAAGGTACGTTGGGCGAATGATCTGTTCAACCACAGGTATGCCTTTATCGAGTTCATAAGCTCCTGGAGTCGCGGATAGATAGATCACTTTATCGAGTTTTCTTTCGAACTCATCAAATTGCAAAGGACGATTGTCAAGAGCTGAAGGCAAACGGAATCCGTGATCGACCAACGTTGTCTTTCTTGAGCGGTCCCCATGATACATCCCTCTGACTTGAGGGATGGTGACATGTGATTCATCGATGATCATCAAGAAGTCATCTCCAAAGAAATCAATCAAAGTTGCAGGGGTTTCACCCGCTTCACGAAGCGATAAATGGCGTGAATAGTTTTCAATTCCACTACACATTCCAATCTCTTCGAGCATTTCCATATCATACTTAGTTCTCTGTTCAATACGCTGTGCTTCTAGAAGAAGATTTTCTCCCTTAAAATAGGCAATTTGTTCTTGAAGTTCGTTGCGTATTCTTCGAATGGATTCTTGAACTTTATCTTTATTGGTCATAAAGTGCGTTGCTGGAAAGATGGTGATATACGCCATCTGTTCAATCGCTTGACCTGTAAGGACATCAAAGCGTTTGATGTCTTCCACTTCATCACCAAAAAATGAAATTCTTATCCCTTGCGCACGTTCATAGGCAGGGATCACTTCTATCGAGTCTCCACGAACACGGAATGTTCCACGATGAAAATCAATATCGTTTCTTTGATAGGTGAGTTCAACGAGTTTATTGATGAGTTTATCTCTTCCATAATCCTCACCTGCTCTTAAAAAGATCATCGAACTCTTGTAGTCATCAGGATCACCAATCCCATAAATACATGAGACAGAGGCTACGACAATGACATCATCACTACCGAGTAAGGATGCAGTCGCAGCATGTCTCATCTCATCGATTTCATCATTGATGGAAGAATCTTTTTCAATGTAGGTATCCGTAGAGACCACATAAGCTTCAGGTTGGTAGTAATCATAATATGAAATAAAATATTCGACATGATTATGGGGAAAAAAGGCCTTGAGCTCGCCATAAAGCTGACCCGCTAAGGTCTTATTTGGTGCGAGAATTAAGGTCTTTTTTTGTAAGTTTTGAATAATATTGGCAATGGTATATGTTTTCCCTGTTCCCGTAGCCCCAAGTAAGACCTGCTCTTTGACGCCTTGTTGAATATTTGTCTTCAAGGTTTCAATCGCTTTAATCTGATCTCCTCTAGGGGTAAAGGGTGCTTTGAGTTCAAACATGAAAACCAAATCCTTTCTAAACGTCGATATCGACTTCGTGAGGTTTGGGAACGATAATGCTCTGTGGAACATACATCGGTTCAATGACCGATGATACAATATTCATTAAATGATCGCCGATACGCTCTAGATTGGCTAGAATATCTGCATAGTTAGCAGCTTTAATGAATGTGACCTGTTGATTTTTTAAACGTTCGATATAACGATATCTGAATTTTTCTTCAAGTTCATCGACAAAATCTTCAGTTTTTACCACTTGTTTTGCGAGCTCAATATCTTGATTTTTAAAGCTTTCGAGGGTGTCTTTAAGCATCTGTCCCAAAACAGCATACATCTGTGTCAAATCACGAGTTCCCTCTTCTGAAAGCTGTTGTGATTCACTATAACGTTCTGCGAAAAATTCAAGAACGTTGGTTAGATGATCGCCAATACGTTCAAAGTCTTTGATCGTATCAAGATCTCGAGATAACTTCGCTGAATCTGATTTTTCAAGACCTGCCATAGAAATCTTGATCAGGTAGTCATGCAGTTTCTGATCATAGGTATCCGTGATCATTTCATGCGTATATCCTTCTTCTACCAGTTTGGCATCTTCCTTAAAGGAGTACGATCTCACGATTTCAAAATACTCTTGAATGACAGCTCCCATGGAAAGAATTCCACGCTTCGCTACTTCAAGTGCAAGGGTCGGTGACTCATCAATCAATTTTTCATCAAACATCTCAACAGGTAAATGTTTTACTGACTTATCCTTCACCACAAACTTCGCTGCAGCAATCATTTGTTTAATAAAAAAGAATAGCAAGATCGTCATCGCAGTATTTTGGAACGCATGGGCGAAGGCGATGGATAACATCGAATATTGTTCTAAATAACGTCCTTCAAACCAAATGATAAATGAGCGGTATGGAACAAGTAAGATTAAGAAGACGACTGTCATCAACACGTTGAATAAGACGTGGATAAACGCTGCGCGTTTACTTTCAGTATTTCCTCCGAGTGAAGCAAGGAATGCCGTAATGGTTGTTACGATATTCGCACCCAGTAAAATAGGAATCGCTCCACTGAGTGTGATGGTTTCAATCCCTTCAGCATTGAGGGCATAAAGTTTTTCTAAAACCCCAATGGCTGCAGAAGATGATTGTACGATGGCTGTAAAAATGGTCCCAAAGACTGTTCCTAAAAACCAGTTTTGAGAGAATGACTGAAACATCTGTTCAACTTCAGGCGTACTTGCTAAAGGCTTTAAGCCTGATCCCATGACTTCAAGTCCAACAAAGAGCATGCCTAGACCGACCAAGACACCACCAAAATGATGGACTTTCTTACGTCCAATGAATGTCATGATCACACCCACACCTAAGAAAAGATACCCAAATTTTGCAATCGGTAACCCGATGATAAATGCTGTCACCGTCGTTCCGATGTTCGCACCCATGATGATTCCCACCGATTGTGGAAGCGTCATGAGCCCAGCACGGAGCAATCCAATTGTGAGTGCTGTCGTTCCTGAAGAAGACTGAATAATGACTGTGAGTAGAAGCCCTACCAAAATGCCTTTTAGGGGTGTATTTGTACTCTTTTCAATAATCGTTTTCAATTTTGTTCCTGCAGCTGCCTTAAGGGAATCGCTCATCAGGTTAATCCCGAATAAAAAGAGCGCGAGTCCACCAAAGACATACATGAGATTGTTACCTATTCCAACCAGTGCAACCGTCATAATGTCCTCCTTAGAACGTTCATTTTCATTTTACTTTATCTTGACGTTTAAATCTATCTATTCATGAAAAAAGCATCACGAATGACGCTTCTTCATGTCGCTTCATTCATCCTTAGTAGTTAATAAATTCGATATGGTATTTTCGAACTACGAGTATCGTGTCCCCTTTGACCACACCTAACATCTTTAGTTTTCTTTCCAATTCTTCCACCGAAGTGACAGGAAAGACCCCATAATAGAGGGATAATGATGTAGCTTTATGGTAAGAGTCGACGACACCGATGATCGGTGCGATTGACCGGTATTTAGATAAGTTATCTGTGGCTTTATAGCCATAAGCAATAATGGCTTTGACATTATAATTCATCGCTGCTTGAACAGCAGCAAATGATATGGCATCTAAGAGGTTATCCCCTTCAAAAAGTGCATGATCTGCAAACTTGCGGTGATTGACTGACATTTCAGCTTTTTCCGAAATTTTTGCCATAAACTCGACAGACTCAAGTGGATAATTCCCTTGTGCCATTTCTCCTGAGAGCATGGTTGCATCCGTTCCATCATAGACAGCATTCGCAACATCGGAGACTTCTGCTCTCGTGGGTCGTGGGTTTTTTTGCATCGACTCGAGCATCTGTGTTGCTACGATGACAAGTTTTCCTTTTTGCTGACATTTATGAACCATGGCTTTTTGCATTTGTGGGAGATCTTCTGCGAAGACCTCGACACCTAAATCGCCACGGGCGACCATAATGCCATCCGCAGCGTCGATAATTTCATCGACATTATTGATACCTTCTTGATTCTCAATCTTTGCGATAATGCTGATATACTCTTTTCCTTCTTGTTTGAGAAGTTCACGAATCGCGAAGACATCTTCTTTTCTTCGCGTGAAGGAAGCTGCAATGTAATCATAATCATGATGACATGCAAACTTAATATCATCGATATCCTGTGGTGATAAAAAAGGCATGTTGAGAATCGTGTTGGGGACATTGACACCCCGTTTGTCACGAACCAGATGGTTATTTTTCGCGAGAGTGACCAATTCTCTTGTTTCATAATTTTTATCGATGACTAAAAGAGCTAAGTAGCCATCATCAATCAAAATCGTTTTTCCAATTTCAATATCATCAAAAAGATTTGGATAATTAATTGAGAACTTGTTTTCATCACCCAAAACGTGTTCCATACTAATAAGGACGGTTTGCCCTTGATGGATGTATGCTTGACCATTTTTAAAACGATGCGTCCGTATCTCTGGACCTTTAGTATCCATCAATGTTCCGACATATGTCCCCAATTCACGATTGAGTTCATGCACCAAATGGAATCGTTTGATGTGTTCTTCATGATCGCCATGCGAATAGTTATTTCGAATGACATTGACGCCTGCGAGCATGATTTGACGTAGTGTTGCCTTATCTTCAGATGCCGGACCTACGGTGCCGACAATTTTTGTTTTACGCATGAAATAAACACTCCTGTGAGCAAATACCGACTTTGCCCTAATGTATTATATCATAATACATAAATGTCACTCATCATCGCTCTATTGAAAACGTTTTATACTGTCAAGAGTCAAGCAAAAACGTGTAAAATTTAAGAAAATTCTACACGTTTTATTTTTATTGGCTCTATAATTATGTTAGGGGTGGATGATTTATCGAGAGG
>CAYLLL010000053.1:0-6271 GCA_964384655.1 uncultured Mariniplasma sp.
AAAAAAAGATTTACCCGTGATGGGCCCCGATTGTGGCACAGCCATAATCAATGGTAAGGGTTTATGTTTCGCTAACCAAGTCAAAAAAGGTCCTATTGGACTCGTTGCAGCAAGTGGAACAGGACTTCAAGAAGTGACAGTAATTATCGATCGTTTTGATGGAGGTATCACACAAGCCATCGGTGTTGGAGGTCGAGATCTATCCGAAAAGGTTGGGGGTCGCATGATGCTCAAAGGCATTGATGCACTCGATCAGGACGATGAAACCAAAGTGATTGTCCTAATCTCAAAACCACCTCATCATTCGGTCTATGAAAAAATCATGACTCGGTTAAAACATATATCCAAACCTGTCGTGGTTTGTCTTTTAGACCAAAAATCTGAAGAAACACTACCTAATGTATCCTTCGTTTCCACATTGACAGAAGCAGCAACCAAAGCGTTGGAACTTATACACAAAGACACTCCTGAATTAACTTATGTCGATCAAGATTTGAGCCATCTTCTCAATGAAGAAAAGAAACACTTTACCAAAGGACAGACCAAAATTAAAGGTCTCTTTTGTGGAGGAACACTGACTGCAGAAGCTTTATCAGTCATTCGCCCCAAAGTGGATCACATCACGAGTAATGTGGCAAAGAAGGAAAAAGAAAAAATGCATGATCCATTAATCAGCGATGGACATAATCTCGTTGATTTAGGAGATGATATCTTTACCCAAGGAAAACCACACCCAATGATTGAACCCACGATCAGAAATGACCGTATTCTCCTCGAAGCTAAAAATCCCGAAACCGCTGTGATTTTACTCGATTTTGAACTGGGTTTAGGGAGTCATGAAGACCCTGTGGGTGTCACTTTGGATGCGATCAAAGATGCGCAACGTTTCGCACAAAAAGAGGGTAGACATCTCGCTTTTGTGGGCTATGTTTGTGGAACAAGCCAAGACTTCCAAGGTCTTGAATCTGCAGAGTCAAGATTAAAAGACTCAGGTGTTCTCGTTGCAAAGACCAATGCCCATGCAGCGTTGATCGCTGCTGAACTAGTTCAAGGAGGAAAAAGATGAGCATAAAAACGCTATTTACTGAAGAACTTAAAGTCATCAATATCGGCTCTCCATCCTTTGTTCAAGATTACGAAAAGCAAGGCGTTCCGCACGTTCATCTTGATTGGGCACCACCCGCTTCAGGTAATCTTTTAAATCTGAACTTACTCGCTGAATTAAGACCATTCACTGATAAGATTCACAAAGCCAATCTGGAAGCTGTATCTCGAATTAAAGCTGCTGAAGGACGATTAATCGCTGTGAAAAAAGCCTTTGATGTGATCCCTAACATGAATAAAAATACAATCCTTCATGCTGGTCCTCCCATTGAGTTCAAGAAGATGGCAGGTCCGATGAAGGGAGCCATCATTGGAGCACTCATCTATGAAGGCTTCGCTAAAAATGAAAAAGAGGCAATGAAATTAGCTGAATCAGGTGCCATTGAATTTGACAGTGCACATCATCATGATGCCGTTGGACCTATGGCGGGAATTATTTCACCCTCTATGCCAGTCCATGTCATTTATAACATCGTTCATCGAAACTACAGTTATTGCACCATGAATGAAGGGTTAGGAAAAGTACTTCGTTATGGAGCGAACAGCCCCGATGTGATCCAACGGTTAAAGTGGATTGAAGAAACATTTCAACCTGTCATGAATGAAGCCCTCATCCTTTCAGGTGGGATCGATGTGAAAAGCATTGTCACGCAAGCATTGCATATGGGTGATGAATGTCATAACCGGAATAAAGCAGCATCAGCACTCTTCTTGAGAGAAATAGCGTCTTTTATTTTACAGACCAAACAAGAAGATCAAAAGAAAAAAGAAGTGCTTGAGTTTATTAAAAACAATGAACATTATTTCTTAAATTTATCCATGCCTTTCGCGAAAGTCGCTCTAGACAGTGCACGTTATATCAAAGATTCGACAGTGGTTACCGTCATGAGTCGTAATGGGGTTGATTTTGGGATTCAGCTTGCTAACAGTCCACAATGGTACACTGCTCCCGCAAATTATGTCAAAGGTTTGATGTTTCCTGGATTTAGTGAAGACGATGCAGCCCCTGATATTGGCGACTCAGCGATTACTGAAACCTTTGGTATCGGTGGATTTGCGATGGGAGGAGCTCCAGCTATTGTTCAATTTGTGGGTGGTCAAGTCTCTCAAGCCTTTGATTTCTCTAAACAGATGCATGAAATTACTACTGATCAACATCAAGTATTTACTTTACCTCCCTTAGATTTTATGCCAACTGCATGTGGAATCGATATGATCAAGGTTGTTGAAACTAATATATTACCCATCATCAATACAGGGATGGCACATAAAGAGGCAGGTGTTGGTCAAGTCGGTGCAGGTCTCGTTAATCCACCTCTTGCATGTTTTGAAAAAGCACTTCAAGGATTTACAAAGATGATGAAGGAGGAAAACGTATGAAAATACTCGTCGCTCTAGGCGGAAATGCCTTAGGAAATAACGCACAAGAACAGCTTGAATTGGTCAAGCATGCGGCACATAGTGTGGCTGACTTAGTCGAACAAGGCCATCATGTCGTTGTTGTTCACGGCAATGGACCTCAAGTGGGTATGATTCAAAGTGCATTTGATACAGCAAACGAACTCAAAGGCAATGTCCCATTGATGCCACTCCCTGAATGTGGCGCGATGAGCCAAGGATATATTGGGTATCACCTTCAAAATGCTATCTATAATGCATTAAATGAACGCAACATCAAAAAAGATGTCGCTACTGTCGTTACTCAAACCGTCGTGGATCCAAACGATCCTGCATTTCAAAATCCAAGTAAGCCTATCGGTCGTTTCTATACAAAAGAAGAAGCTGAGCAACTTTCTAAACAATACAATATGCCTTTTGTCGATGATTCGGGACGAGGCTATCGTTACGTGGTCCCTTCACCTAAACCCATCGATATCATTGAAAAGAATGTCATTCGTGATTTGATTGATAAAGGGTATATCGTGGTCGCTTCAGGGGGCGGTGGAATTCCTGTTGTTAAAGGAGACACCTTAAAAGGTGTACCTGCTGTCATCGATAAAGATTTTTCATCAGCCAAATTAGCAGAGCTCATTAAGGCGGATGTTTTCATCATCCTTACTGCAGTCAAGCGTGTTTCAGTCAACTTTAGAAAGCCCAATGAACTTGAGTTTTCAAAATTATCTGTCAAAGAAGCCAAATACTATATTGACACAGAAGAATTCGGTAAAGGAAGTATGGAGCCTAAAATTGTGGCTGCTGTATCTTTTGTCGAAGCCAACAAGAATGGGCAAGCGATCATCGCAAGCCTAGAAGATGCTGCTTTAGCCGTCAAAGGTCAGGCAGGGACGATCATTTATCAATAAAAGGCGACATCTATCGCCTTTTTTTAAGGAGGAAAATAATTATGGCATTACATGTTTTCAATCACCCATTAATCAAACATAAACTCACCATGATTCGAGATAAAAACTGTGGGACGAAGCAGTTTCGTGAAATCGTCGAAGAAATTTCTGGACTCATGGTTTATGAAATCAGTCGTGATTTTGAACTTAACGAGGTCTCTATTGAGACACCTATCGCGTTTACTACAGGTTACCAATTGAAGAAAGACGTCGTTCTTGTTCCTATTTTACGTGCAGGATTAGGCATGGTTGAAGGGATTGCTCATTTGATTCCTTCGCTCAAAATTGCTCATATTGGGATGTATCGTGATAAAGAGACATTATTACCTAAACTTTATTATGCGAAATTTCCTGAAAATATAAAAGAAGCTAAAGTGTTTATTTTAGACCCTCTTCTAGCAACAGGTGGGAGTATCTTAGAAGCGATTCATCAACTTAAAAAACAAGGCGTAGAAGATATGACCGTTGTCTCATTAATCGGAGTGATGGAAGGTGTGAACAAAATCTTAGATACCTATCCAAATATGGAGATTTATTTAGGTAGCCTTGATGAAAAATTAAACGATCACGCCTATATCATTCCGGGACTAGGGGATGCAGGTGATCGACTCTTTGGGACAAAATAGAGAATGATTTTTTACAATTTTTAAGAATTATATCAGGGATATTTTTATTTTTGTTATAATAATTCTAGGTGATTTCTGTGGCAAAAAAAGTTTTTTCTAAGGATTTAATACTAAAATCTGCATATGAGATGGCACTTGAAGTCGGAGTCAAAAAAATCACGATGCGCAAACTAGCAACACGTATTGGATCATCGGTCATGCCTATCTATGAAAAATTTAGTTCCAAGGATGAATTACTCGATGCCATCAGTGTTTTTGTCGAGGACTATCCTGAAATTGACGATGTGACAATATATGATCGATATAACCACTTATTATATTATGGATTAACCTATCCAGATTTTTATCTCAATATCATTGTTCCAAACACCAGTCATTCGCATTCTATGGAAACACTTTGCAAAATATGTTACATTCTAAAAAAAGATCCTCGCCTCAACCATCTCATCGATAAGGATTTACTCATTCTTCATTCGCGTATTGATGTGTTCTTGACAGGTATCATTTTTGTCTATCAAAGACATCCCCAAATGACAAGAATCGAACAATACGAACGATTGAAGACTGTTTTGCAACAGGTCATTGATGGGATTATCTTAGGATTCATACAAAGTAAGAGTCAAAAAGCCGAATGATCGGCTTTTTTATTTTAAATTACCCTTTTTAAGATCTAATCCTAAAAGATGTGTAGGATTTAGATTTTGTAAACCATTAAATGAGAATACTCCTGTCCATGAAGATACAGTAGCTTGATATTCTTCGTGGGGGTAGGTATAGATGGTGATTTGTCCGGTATCTTTAGCAAATTCAAGCGGAATTGAAAATACATATTCATGTGTTTCATCATCTAGCGTGAAGACTAAATTGCTTCCATAAGGATTGACAAACTCGATTTTTCTCAATACATGAATGTTGTCTTGGAAATTATAAAGGAAGAAGAAATAGACTACATCATATGTTCCTTGGTGATTGAGTATAAGTCCTCGATAACATTGTTCCATAGGATCATATAGGTATTGATTGACGAATTTGTTGACATCATACAGTGATGTATGATCCTTTAGATAACGTTCAATGTCACTCAGGGAATCATCTTTATCTACGACATGCACTGTCTTAGTAATTGTGGATGACATATTTCCATTTGAATCAATGGCATAATAGCTCATTTCATAGTCTCCTTTTGTCATGTAATCAACCTCACCTGAAGTGAAGAGTTGTATATTTTCGTATGAATCAAAATTATCATAAAGGGTTAAGTAGTCTTCCGTGTAGGGAAAACCTATCTCATGTATAAAGTCATCTAAAGGTGAAAACGCCAATATAGGAGCAGTTTCATCAGTTAAGATCAATGGAATCTCAATGGGTATACTCTGATTTCCACTCGAGTCAATTGCTACCACATTCACCAATTGCCCACCGATTATGAGTGGCTGATCATTTTGGATCACGAGTTCGATTGAATCTATGTCATCATAGTTATCAAGAAATTGAAATCGATCAACAGGAAGTAAGTCAATTCCCGCTTCCATGATAACGGGATCATCACCCTGAAAAGAGATCACTGGACTTTCGTTATCTTCAATGATGATGGTGCAAGTAATGGTGTTACTCTTGTTATTGCTCTGATCTGTTACTGAAAAATAAACTCGATATGTGCCTAGAGTATCATAATCGATAGGCTTGCTGAAAGTCCATGTCATTTCATCGAGTGAATCATGGTTTTCAATGACATCAACAAAATCCATTAGCGAGAAACCTGAACCGTATTCAATGATGATGGGGGAAGAGATGGTCAGTGATATCTCAGGAGAAGTTGTATCAATCACATGGATGATTCGTTCGATAGATCCTTTGCATTCATCATCGATCATTACACAATACGCATTCGTATATGTTCCAACATGCATTGTATCAACGTTGTTAATTATTGTGACATCTATTGGATTTTCATCATAGATGGCTGTAGCACCTTGATCCATATAATCAGAACCTGCTTCGATCGTGATTTCAAGATCTCCAATTAATGTGACGACAGGATCGGGTATGTTATCACGAACACAACCATTTAACAGAAATAAAAATAAGCAAGCAAACACATAAATCACGAGAAAATTCAATTTATGTTTCTTTATCATCATGACTTCTCCTAATATATACATGTAGGACAATCTACATGTTATTTTTTTGTTCTTAAGT
>CAYLLL010000054.1:0-6269 GCA_964384655.1 uncultured Mariniplasma sp.
CGATGAATTAGCCCATCAACTCAACATGAATCCTCTTGATATAAGAAGAATGAACATGATGAAAGAAAACGAAACAAGTCCCATCTTCGCGATCATGGGGGAAGGCACTGAAGGAACTGCCATGATGATGGATACATGTAAACTCGATTACTGCTTAGAGCGTGGGGCAACATTGATCGGTTGGGATCATATCTATCCAAAACGTCAGATAAACGAAGATAAGGTTCGAAGTGTGGGTATGGCTATCGCCATGCAAGGAAGTGGTATACCCTATATCGATATGGGTGCAGCAACCATCAAGCTTAACGATGACGGTTTTTATAACTTAATGGTCGGTGCGACCGATATCGGTCAAGGAAGTGATACTGTATTAGCCAAAATCGCTGCAGAAGTCTTGATGACCACTGTCGATCAAGTGATTGTCTACTCGTCTGATTCTGACTTAACACCGTTTGATACAGGTGCCTATGCATCAAGTACCACCTATGTATCAGGAAATGCAGTGTATAAAGCAGCGGTGAAGATGTTAGAAGCACTCCAGGTAGAAGCTGCTTTAGCACTTAAAGTGGATCTCGATACCATTGATTTTGATGGACACCTCTTTACATCTGGAGAAAAAAAGATATCCCTATCCGATTTATCCAATCGACTCTACTACAATCACGATCAAAAGCAATTAACGATCACAGAGTCTTATGTGGGCCACAAGTCACCTCCGCCTTTTATGGCAGGATATGTGGAGATTGAACTCGATACAAAGACCTTTGAATACGAGATTTTACACTATGCATCCGTGGTGGATTGTGGAACAACCATCAATCCACATCTTGCACGAGGTCAAGTGGAAGGTGGTTTAATGCAAGGGATTGGTATGGCTTCTTTAGAAGATGTGAAGTACAAGAAAGATGGCCATCTATTCACGAATAACATGGCACAATATAAGATTCCTAATGCCAATTTCGTGAAGAAATTCACAACTGAATTTGCTGAATCCTATGAACCTTCAGGTCCATTTGGGGCGAAATCTGTCGGTGAAATCGGGATAGATACACCACCGGCTGCTATAGCTAATGCGATCTATCATGCGTGTGGGATACGGATTTATGATCTACCCATCACACCCGAAAAGATATGTAATGCCATTCAAAGACAAAAGGAGATGAAACGATGAAAAAACAATTATCGACCATAGTATTTTTTGGAGCTATCTGGGGCTTATTAGAAGCAACCCTTGGATATGCACTGCATTTTTTACCCGTGTTAATTTCTGGAAGCATTATGTTTCCGCTCGCAGCCATGATCTTAATGATGGCGGATAAGAAACTTGAACAACCATGGTTATTGATGATGATTGGTTTTGTTGCTGCATCGATCAAATCCGTCAATTTCTTCATGCCAGGTCTTTTACCCATAAAGACATATAATCCAATGATTGCTATCATGATTCAATCTTTGGTTATGGTCGGTGTCGTTTATGTCACCAAGAAAAAGCCGATTGGATTCGCACTTGTGACCCTAGGACTCGCATCCTTTTTGTGGCGCGGGTTATTTTTGGTGAATAATGTCATCAACCACCAACTCACAGGATTCAATTTTCCACAACTCTCATCGCTTAATGCGACAATAGATTTCATAATGGTCTATGGAGCCGTCGGCGCACTTTTTTCTATCATTCTTTATCTGGGATGGATTTCACTTGAGAAGAAAGTATCCTGGACATGGCGACCCCATGTCGCATTATCATTAGGCATGATGGTGTTAGCTGTTTTAGCAACCTATTTTATTCACTAAAGAATCTATTTGAGGTGATGACTTTGCAAAATCTCTATCAAAAAATTGCTCAATATCAAGCCAAAGGCATCGATATGGTATTGGTAACGGCGACCGAAAAAGAAGGTGAAGGTCCCGTTGAAGTGGGAAAGAAAATGCTCGTTTGCGAAGGCGGTGAGTTTTTTGGTACAGTCGGTGGTGGCGCATTAGAGCATTACGCGATTGAAAAAGCGAAGAAACTCATCAAGAGTCGCACCCATTTAACGGAAAGATACTTACTCGATAAAGGACAAATCATGGATCAGACCGTGACATTGCCTATGGTTTGTGGTGGGAAAGTCACCCTTTATTACGAGTTTATAGGCTATAAAAATTACGTGTATATCTTTGGTGGCGGACATGTGGGACAAGCGCTAGCAAGAGTCCTTAAACCGCTTCAATTTCATATTTCTATGATTGATGAACGTGATCAAATCGTGGAAAAATTTGAAGATGCTCATCAAACCTACCATGAAAAATTTGCCGATTTTATTAAGCAACATGGCATCAAAGAGCATAGTCTAGTTGTTGTTTGTACCCCTTCTCACACACATGACTATCATGTCATCAATACCATCATAGAGATGCATTTAAAACCCAAATATGTGGGTATGATGTGTAGTCTTGAAAAGCTTAAAGATTATTTGAAAGCGACGTATGCAACCTTTGGTAACGATCTTGATCTATCGTTTTTCTATTCACCGATCGGACTTGATTTAGGTGGGGGTTCTCCAGAAGAAATCGCCATTTCTATCGCTTCTGAACTCCTTGTGATCGAACACGGTAAACAAGGGCATGTGCATATGAGGGATAAAAACCATGATGATACTCATTACTGGTAAACAGGATTCAGGGAAAACGACACGACTTCTTGAATATTATCAAAGTCATAAAAAAGGTGATGGCTACGTACTCTTAAAACAGATGAGAGAAAAAGATGTTTTAGGATTTTTAGCGATGAGATTATCCTCGGGTGAAACACATCCCTTTTTGACTCACCAAAGACAAGAAATCCATGAAGATTCAGGGATGAAGATTGGACCTTATCTTGTCGATCAAGCGATGTATGAAGTGATGATAGAAGTGTATGAATCTTTGATTAGACATCAGGTGAGTCCGATCTATATCGATGAGATTGGACGTTGGGAACTGAGTGGAGAGGGATTTGATTCAGTGATTCAAAAGTGTATTGATGCATCTGTTGATCTCATCTGTACGGTAAGAAGTGAATTTGTTGAACACGTGATCCAAAAATATCACCTTGGAAAAAATGTTCAGATTTTATAGAAAGGAGCATCCTTATGTACGATCAAGCCATTATTAACGGACGCATCTATCAAAACCATACGTGGCAATACAAAAACATCTATCTCGAAGGAGAAAAGATTGTCTGTGTCACGCATGAACTTTTACCCGCTGAAAGAATTATTGATGTTAAAGGATATGAAGTGCTTCCTGGAATGATCGATCCACATGTTCATTTTGAACTTGATCTTGGATGGATAAAGTCTGTGGATACGTTTGAAACAGGTAGCATAGCGGCACTTCATGGAGGGATAACGTCCATCATCGATTTCCTTGAACCCACCGATCATCCAGACGCGCTTGAAAAAGCCTATTGGGAAAGAAGAAAACAAGCGGAGGCATGCTTGATCGATTATACATTTCACGCGACCATCAAAGCTCCTCAATGCAATCTAGAAGATTATGTCAAAAAGATGAAATCCCTTGGAATGCATACTTTAAAACTATTTACTACTTACTCAGATTCCAATCGAAGAACGGATGATGAAGCGATTTATGAACTACTAAAACTATCCAAGAAATATCACTTCTTGGTGCTTGCACATATCGAAAACGATGACATGATCACCATCGATCCTTCATATACCTATAAAGATTTACTCAAGTCTAGACCCAGCATCGCTGAAACGAGTGAAGCATTAAAACTCGCGTCTTTTGTCAAAGAAACCCAAGGGTATCTTTATATGGTCCATCTTTCATCAGGCTTTACACTCAAGGCACTCATCGATCAATACAATGATTTGATCGGTAAGCATCTCTTTTTAGAAACGTGTCCTCAATACCTCGTTTTTGATCGCTCCGTTTGGGATCAAGATCAAGGGTATCTCTATACGTTTGCCCCACCATTAAGAACTAAAGAAGAACAAGAACTCCTCAAGAAACATATCGATTCCATCCAAACCATAGGAACCGATCACTGTGCATTTATGAAAAAAGATAAACAAAAGGCTTCGCTTATGGATATTCCATTAGGTGTTGGGGGCATTGAATCATCTCTTTCCATCATGCGTAAGATGTTTGGTGATCTAGCGATCGATCAAATGAGTGAAAAGGTGAGTAAGATTCAAGGACTCAAAGAAAAGGGAAAGATCGAGGTTGGTTATGACGCTGATCTTCTTTTTGTCAAACCTCATCTATATCAAGTAGGAGTGCCTCATGGAACATCCGACTATTCCATTTATACGGATTTAGAGGGATATGGTGAAGTGACGACAACGATGATCAGGGGACGACTGATGTATCACGATCATACCATCTATTCAAATAAGGGTAAGTGGATTGAAGGGAGTGAGATTTCATTTTGAAAACGTTTATTCATGCGACGTACTATGACTTTAATACATATCAAAGTGATGTATATATTCGGTTTGATGAGACGATCGTTGATCTAGGAGGGATGAAGGATTTTATCCCTCAAGAAGATGACGAGATCATTGATCAACAAGGAAATCTCATCTTACCTGGATTGGTGTGTGGACATACCCATATCTATTCTGCGCTAGCAAGAGGCATGATCCTACCTTTCAACCCAAAGAATTTTCAAGAAATTTTAGATCAACTTTGGTGGAAAATGGATAAAGAACTCGATTTAAAAATGATTGAATCGAGCGCGATGATCTTTGGTGTTGATTTTTTAAAAAACGGCATCACTACAGTGATTGATCACCATGCGAGTGGAAAAGATATCAAAGGTAGTTTAGAGGTTTTAAAGCATGTGATCACCGATACACTCGGCATGCGTGGTGCATTCGCATTTGAAACCTCTGATCGTTTTGATGTGGATTTGTGTATAGAAGAAAACATGCAGTTTTTATTAAAACATCATGACCAGATGACCAGGGGACTCTTTGGACTTCACGCGTCTTCATCTCTTTCTGATGACACTCTAGTCAAAGTCAAGAAAGTGATTGGGGATGCCCCCATTCATATTCATGTTGCTGAAAGTAAAGACGATGAAAACCTCTCCTTGCAGCTCTATCATAAACCGATCATTCACCGACTGTATGATCATGGACTTCTAAATAAAGGTAGTATTCTTGCCCACGCGATTCACGTAAATGACGAAGAACTCGATCTTATCTCATCCTCAGGTGCTGCAGTAGCCATCAATTTTTCATCCAATATGAATAATGCTGTAGGAACTCCTGATCTTCACCGGTTCATGGATAAGAAAATCCCCATTCTGATCGGAAATGACGGGATCTCTCAAGCGATGACTACTGAATATCTCATGGCGTATTTCCAAATGCGACATAAAGATCAAACTCCCAATCGATTTGGTTTATCTCAATTAGTGGAGATGATCCAGGATACATATGGTTATGCATCAGACCTCTTTGGTGTTTCTTTAGGAAGAATCATGAAGGGTTATCAAGCGGATTTACTCGTCATTCCCTATCAACCTCCCACACCCATCAGTTCGTCCAATGCGATGGGGCATCTCTTCTTTGGGCTATTTTCATCCTTTAAACCTAAAGATGTGTATGTCGCGGGGAAACCGAAAGTATTAAATTATCAAGTCCCCTTAAAATGGATGAAACGATATCAGATCAGTGTAGACGATGCACTTAGATTATGGCAAACGTTAGGAGTGAAGCCTTATGCTAAAAACGAGCTTTGATGGACTCAATTTAAACAATCCTTTAATGCCTGCTGCAGGACCTCTAGTGGGCGATGATATGAAGATGCGGTACTTTAGAGAAGAAGGATGCGGAGCTATCGTCTCCAAAACCATATCGACTAAAGAACCCCATATTCCAAAACCATGTATTTACGGGGATCGTCAATTCGTGATGAATAGTGAACTATGGAGTGAATACTCTCTAGACACTTGGTTACATGATTTTCTGCCTTCCTATCAAAAGGATAATGACCGACCCCTGATCATCAGTGTGGGCTATACCAAAGAAGATATGGAGATATTAATCCCTGCACTAGAACCTTATGCAGATGCCTTTGAAGTATCGACACACTATGTAGGTACCGATCTTTCAGTGATTGCTGAAACTATTGATGTCATCAGAAAACATACGAAAAAGCCACTTTATATGAAAATCAGCCCCCATATTCCTAATCCGTCGGGCTTCGCCCATATGATTAAAGAACATGGAGCCAATGGCGTGGTCGCGATCAACTCACTTGGAACTACGATGTTG
>CAYLLL010000055.1:0-6251 GCA_964384655.1 uncultured Mariniplasma sp.
AAAGCGGTATTCCGTTCGGCAATGAGCATCGCCCTGAATGCCGAGGCCAAGCGATTCGTCTTTGGTTTCTGATAACATTGAAGCGATGTGTCCAAGTTCGGTTTGCATACCAGTGTCCATGATGATCGCTTTTCCACGTCCATAAGTAACCACAGTGCCCATATATCCCATATTGAGTCGATCCCCAAGGGGTAGATCATCTTTTTCGAGATCATCATCCGTTTTGTCCACAGGAACAGCTTCACCTGTCAAGGCTGATTCATCACATTTAAGATTGATGGATTCGATAATGCGCACATCCGCTGGCATATAATCGCCTGCATCTAAGAGAACTAAGTCACCTTTGACACATTCTTTGACATTGATGAGTTGGTCTTTCCCATCTCTACGGACTTTTGCCTGAGGGGATGAAAGTTCTTTGATTGATTCTAATGCTTTTTCAGCTTTGGCTTCTTGAGCTAGTCCTAAAATCGCATTGATAATCACGATCCCGATAATTAAAAAGCCTTCAGCTAAATCCCCTGTGATAAACGAAAGAATGGATGCACCAATGAGTACTAAAATCATGAAGTCGGTAATCTGATCAAAAAATTTGAGAATGATCGATCTTTTTTTCGCTTCATCGAGTTGATTGGGTCCATGTTCAATCAGTCTTTTTTGTGCTTCATCATGAGTTAATCCTTGGGTGATGTTGGTTTGAAGATATTCATTGAGTGTTTCTTTTTTTATCTGATAGTTTTTTTGCATAATCGTCCTCTTCTGTGGTGGTAAACCTAGGTGTTATTGTTCATTGCGTGTAGATAATTTATCATCGATCGCTTGAGCTGCTTTCTTACCGGCTTCCATCGCTAAAATGACTGTGGCTGAACCAGTAACCACATCACCACCTGCAAAGACCATAGGCATCGATGTTTCCATGGTTCCTTCATCGACGATCAAGCATCCATGATGTGTCGCACTGAGTGCTTTATTCGATTGAATGAGCAGTGGATTGGGTGTTGTTCCGATGGCCATAATCACTTCATCGACAGGAATCACTTTTTGTTTATGAGGGTTTTCAATAGGTTTAGGTCTTCCTGATGCATCTTTTTCACCAAGTGTCATCTCTACACAGCGAATGCTTTTGACTTGACCTTCTTCATTTCCATGAATCTCTTTGATTTGCGTCAGGAACTTGAAGATAATCCCTTCTTCTTCGGCATGTATCACTTCTTCTAATCGAGCTGGTAATTCAGCTCTTGAACGGCGGTAAATAATATAAACAATCGAAGCCCCTAACCTTAATGCACATCGTGCAGCATCTAATGCGACGTTACCTCCCCCGATGACAGCGACTCTTTTTCCATGTTTTATTGGCGTCATTGCCGCTTTTTGATAGGCGTGCATCAGGTTGACACGGGTGAGAAATTCGTTAGCCGAATAGACCCCACTGAGCATCTCACCAGGAATATTCATGAACTTAGGTAACCCTGCACCTGTCGCGATAAAAATAGCATGATAACCCATCTCATGAAGATCATCCATCGTTAAGGTTTTACCTATGATGACATCAAAGTGAATATGACAGCCTCGATCGATAAGGGATTGAACTTCTCTTTTGACAACATCTTTGGGTAGACGAAAGGAAGGGATACCATAGGTGAGAACTCCACCAGCCTCATGCAATGCTTCATAGAGATCGACAAAATACCCTTTATCTAAAAGGTCATGTGCACAGGATAATCCCGCAGGACCTGAGCCTACGATTGCTATTTTCTTTCCATTATTTTTAGGTATAAATTTCTCATGATGTTCTTTTGCATAATAACGATCTGCAACAAATCGTTCAAGATGTCCGATCGCTACGGGTTGATCCTTAATCCCTTTGACACACACTGCTTCACACTGGGTTTCCTGAGGGCATACCCGTCCACAAACCGCGGGTAAACTCGATGATTCAAAGATGATTTGAAATGCTTGATCAAGGTCGTTTTCATGAACTTTTTTTATGAATCCAGGAATATTGATCCCCACAGGGCATGCAGTGACGCATGGTTGATGTTTACAACCTAGACAACGTGAGGCTTCACGGATTGCATCTTCGAGTCGGTAACCGAGATTGACCTCATCAAAGGATTGGACTCTTACATCCGAAGGTAACGCACGCATCTCCACACGCTTAATCATGAGGTTCACCTTCTTGTTTTATCTCTTGATCAAATCGTTGTTTTTCAAATGATTTATAAGCTTGATTTCGTTTTAACAGTTGATCAAAATCGACCAAATGGCCATCAAAATCAGGCCCATCGACACAGGCAAATTTCATGTCATTTCCCACTTGCACTCTGCATCCTCCGCACATCCCAGTCCCATCAACCATGATTGGATTCATAGAAACGATGGTCTTAATCCCATAGGGTTTACTCATTTCACTGACGGCTTTCATCATCATGATCGGTCCAATCGCAATGATGCGATCAAATGTGGGATCTTCTTCAAGGACTTGCTTTAGTGCGTCAGTGACAAAACCTTTGTTGCCATAACTGCCATTGTCTGTCATGGTGATCAGTTTATTGGATACACGGTAGAACTCATCTTCAAGAATCACGAGTGATCGATCTTTAAATCCGATGATTGAAAGAATTTCTGTCTTTTTTTGTACTAATTTTTTAGCGATCGGAAGTAAGATGGCACACCCTACACCGCCACCGATAAGGATGACACGTTTTAAATCATCGAGTTCAGTGGCTTTCCCACAAGGTCCTAGACAATCTTGAATCGTGTCACCTACATTTTTTAAACTTAATTGATGTGTGGTTGCTCCCACGACTTGAACGATAATTGTGAAAGTTTTGTGATTGAGATTAACATCTGATATGGTCAAAGGGATTCGTTCTCCCTCTTGATCGACGCGAATCATGACAAAATGACCAGGCTCTGCATGCTTGATCACTAGAGGAGCTTCAATTTCCATGGAAAATACAGTGGGTGTTAAAAATCTTTTTTCACGAATGAAAAACATGAAATTAACCCTCGTTTCTCTACTTCAATTATAACCCAGAGGTCACATTTTCACAACATCGGTTTTTCCTATACGATAAGTATCAACCAATAAATACAGTCGATTTGCTGATAAGAATTCCATAGACTTCTATGGATTATAATCAAAAAAAGAAGGATTGATTCATGTCCCTCTTTTACTTTATTAATTGATTTTGATTTTATTATGGGTATAAAAATAAAAAAATGGTGAAGTTAGTAGGATTTGAACCTACGACCCCCTGCACGTCAAGCAGGTGCTCTCCCACTGAGCTATAACTCCGACCAATTTCTATTATACATGATTTAAGAATTAAATCAATGAAAATATTTATTTCATAATGCGCCGCCAAGGGCTCACGTAACCCCCTTGGAGGATGGACACTTCATTGGTGACGATCAACGCCTTATCGTTGGTCTTCTCAATCAAATTGATGATAATGGGCTTATTCTTTCGATTAGCAAAGACCATTAGGACAACACGATCACTGTCTTTTCCATGGGCATCGAGCGAGGTCACACCATGACCTTCGTTACGCAAGACATCACAGATGGTTAATGCGGTGGGTTGATCCGTGATAACGTAGATCAATATTTTACCGACAGCGACACGGTTTTCAAGTAATGAACCTAAGTAAATACCAAAGGTAAAACCTAAGCTATAGACAATCCCCTTCATTGGGAATTCAGCAATACCCATAATGACGCGTGATGCGATAAAAACCCAGAGTAAAATCTCAAAGAAAGAGAGAATCGTCCCCGGTTTACGAAAGCCTTTAGTGATTAAAATGACACGCATCGTCGCGATGGTCACTTCAATAATTTTAGCAAAGAAGATCAGTGCGAGTTCCCATAGGGGCACCGACGTTAAAAAGGATATGAATTGATCCCACATAGCAATGATCACCTGTCCCATTATAGCATTAATTTACCACATTTCAAGAAAGATTCATCTCAAATATTTAATGCTTATAACTGTGTGTTTTTTGAGGATATAAATATTTGGTGATCGCACCAATGGCTGTGGCAGCCTCACCGAGTGCAGTCACGATCATTTTGAGTTTTCCCTCGTAGGTGATACTATTGCCTACAGCATAGATCCGGTGGCATGACGTCTGCATATTTTGTTTCACCAAAATGGAATTATCCTTAAAATGCACTTTCCAGATATCGGCCTTACTTCTTACAGGACTTGCACCATAAAATACTAAAATGGCATCGGCCTTAAGAAGAACTTCTTCTTTGGTTTCAGTATGTTCAATAGTTATTCCTTTTAATTCTTGTTCACCATGCAGTGCTTTTGCGACAAAGGGAGTCAAGATGGATCCCTGTTCTTTGAACATATCAACATTGCGCTGATGGGCACGAAATTCGTGTCTACGGTGAACAAGCGTGACAGATTTTGCAATATCCTTTAGCGTTAGTGCCCAATCGACAGCTGAATCACCACCCCCTAAAACCACCACATCTAAATCTCGATAATCTTGGATGTTTTTGACTGCATAGTGAATCATAGGATACTGATCTGCAGAGGATAATTCGAGTTTCTTAGGTTGAAACATTCCTCCACCATTAGCAAGCAGGATCGTTTTTGTTTGAAGTGTCCCTTGATTGGTTATCACATCAAAATGATCCTCATAATGCATCACATCGAGCGCTTGAGTATTAAGCATTAGAGGCACTTCTTTTTCATATGTCTTATACTGTTCATAAAAACTTGAAACAAGGTCACCGCCATAGATCTTAGCGAAACCTGGCATATCATACACAGCTTTATCTTTATATAAAGTGAGTTGCCCACCAAACTCTTGTGAGGACTCAATAATGATCGCTTTTAATTCATTCATGGCTGCACACGTGGCTGCGTATAACCCTGCAGGTCCTGCACCAACGATGATTAATTCATACATCATGTCAATCTCCTTTTGTTAAGGTAAATCAAACAAAAGTATAGCATAAAAAGGATCGATTGTCACTATAGTTTGAAGTTCAAAAAAAAGAAAGTGTTTTCACACCTTCGTACTTTAAACAAGTTTGATTTCTTCGGATAATATTCGTGATTTTAAAGACTGAATTTTTTCTAAAATTAATCGTTGTGTCTCAATAAATGCTTCATCAGATAATCCTGAGGGATCATCTAAACCCCAATCCTCACGATGTTGTGTTGGAATAAATGGACATTCGACGTTACATCCCATCGTGATGAGAAGATCGACTTCTTCAGGAAGCTCATCAATCAGTTTAGAACGTTGGGTAAGATTCATATCGATATCATGGAGCTTTTTAATGATTCGTACTGCATCTTGATTGATTTGAGGTTTGGTTTCCGTTCCCCCACTATACGCATCAAAAAAATCAGCAAAGTACGCTTTGGTGAGTGCTTCAGCCATTTGAGAACGACAACTATTATGCACGCAGACATAGGCAACCTTATATTTTCGCATCATTTCACTCCTTTTCTATCTTCATCATATCAAACCTTATCATTGAATGGGTGATCAACGACTTGACTTTACGCATTATTTACCGTTCATCAGGATTGGATTGATAATAGGTCAGTTGATTTTGAATATCAAGAATCTTATCGTTCATATAGGTGATTACATTGCGTAAACCAAAAGGTTGACTTTGCATCGCACTTTCGAGTCCGTCACTATAGAGCACTCGTTGAGACTCATAGATCATGGTAAACACCTCAGGATCAAATAGATCGTTGCTCGGATCGATAAGTTCAGCTAAGTAACCTTCATACTGAAGTTGGTACTCGGGAATTGACAAGATTTTATCGACGAGAACATGGGGATAGTCTTCAATGCCTAAAAAGGCTTCATTGAGGTTTCCCCACGTATAGATATCCATGCCCACTGACCAATTGGAAAAGACAGGTGCACCATCCCATCCTTGACCCATTCCATGATCATAGTCATAGGGAATCATTCCCCATTTATGGGTTACATCATTTTGGTAAAAGTAATAGTTATTCCCCATGGCACGATAATCATCAGGATTACCGAGCAATACACCGACAGCGAGAAGTTTCAAGAACATATCGACCTCAAAATTTTCTTCGATATAGGTTTTAAAAACAGAACCATACTTTAAGTTGATATCATTAAGAAATGCTTTAAATGATTCGTGATTGGATGTTTTCTTGTTGGTTTTTAAGTCATACGCAGGACGATAACCCGTCGCTTCGTTTTTGATACCGATTGCTTCAGAATGATAATCATTAG
>CAYLLL010000056.1:0-6216 GCA_964384655.1 uncultured Mariniplasma sp.
CAGGGATATTATGAAGCGTAATCGCAAAAACGAGCAATATGTTACGCTTTAAATTTGTTTTTATCCCTTCTTTATCGTGGTTAAACCCAAAATGCATATGTGGGACAACTTTATCTGCTAAATACAGAAAAACACCACCTAAAGCAAAACCAATCGCAACCACAATCCATGCCGTAACACCTTGTGCGTCTGCCATGTCGATTGCAGGTGATAACAAACTCCAAAACGATGCAGCAATCATCACCCCTGAGGCAAATCCCAGCATCAAATTAAACATATTACGCTGAATGTTTTTAAAGAGGAAAACAAGTGCAGCCCCGATGGCTGTCATTCCCCAAGTAAAGAGCGTCCCTAACAATGCTTGTACCCAAACCTCTAATCCCATAAACCATGTAAGCATAGTGATCCACCACCTCTATATTAAGGTTATCCTTAATTCTATTTTAAGTATACTCCTAACATGATAGTGTGTCAACATTCAATCTCTTTTTGACAAAAAAATAGGTACACGTGTACCTACTTTGTCTATGATTTATCCTTTTAAAATGACATCGATTTCCAAAATCTCCTCTTCGGTAAAACTTAGGTTCTTCAATGTATCTAAGTTTTCGTGTAATTGAGAGATCTTAGAAGTTGAAATAAGTGTAGATGTCATCAAAGGGTTTCTTAAAACCCATGCTAGAGCCAGTTGAGCAATGCTTTGACCTCTCTTTTTAGCAATAACATCCAGTTTCTTCAAGATGTCTCTAAGTTCAGGCGTGATATCTTTTTCTTTGAGCCACATCGAATGTGGATTTTTTGCCCGTGAATCTTCCGGGATACCTGTGATATATTTGTTGGTCAGTTTCCCTTGCGCTAACGCTGAAAAACAGATGGTTCCTACCCCTAATTCATGTTGCGTTTCAAGGAGATGATCACGTTCAATCCATCGATTTAACATGGAATAGGAGGGTTGTGTGATGACATAGGGTACGTGAAGATCATCCAATATGTCATGAGCTTGCTTGAGTTGTTCACTATTATAATTGGATAAGCCAACATACATGGCTTTTCCTTGTAAAACGATATCACGAAGCGCAAGCATGGTTTCTTTCAAGTCTGTTTCATAATCAAAACGGTGATGGTAAAAAATATCGACATAATCCAATCCCATGCGTGAAAGTGATTGATCAAGGGATGCCATTAAATATTTTCTTGAACCAAAATCACCATAGGGTCCTGGCCACATATAATACCCAGCTTTCGTAGATATGATGAGTTCATCTCGGTAAGCTCTAAGTCCATCATCTAAAATCTTTCCAAAGATAGTTTCTGCATACCCCGGAGGGGGTCCATAATTATTCGCAAGATCAAAATGAATGATTCCATGATTAAACGCGGTAAAAATCATCGCTTTGCACGCTTCATAATCATTATCTTTTCCAAAGTTTTGCCATAAACCAAAGGATAAGACCGGTAGTTTAAGTCCAGTTTTTCCTGCGCGTCGATAGATCATTTTTTCATATCTATCTTTATCTGCTGTAAACATTTCATCGCTTCCTTTCATCCCTATTGTATAGAGTTTTACTCGATTTGTCAAAATAGAAAAAACTTAGCAAGCGCTAAGTTATTTTCTTATGCATTTTCTAGTACGAGTGGCGTTTCTTTTTCTTCGTACTGAAGCTTATATAAATTATAATAGAGTCCACCAAGTTTAAGTAATGCTTGATGACTTCCCTGTTCTTTAATCTCACCTTTTTGCATGACGATAATCGTATCTGCATGCTGAATGGTGGATAAACGATGGGCAACGATGAGCATCGTGGAGATATTCATCATCTTTTCAAGGGATTCTTGAATTAAACTTTCCGTTTCACTATCAATGTTGGCCGTTGCTTCATCCAAAATCATTAGACTTGGTTTATACACAAGTGCTCGAGCAAAGCTAATCAGTTGTCGTTGTCCAGCTGAGAAATTGTTTCCTCTTTCTAAAACGACGTGATCGTAAGAATCAGGCAAACGCTCAATGAACGTATTCGCTCCCACATATTCGCTTGCATGAATGATTTCATCTCTCGTAATGGATTCATCTCTTAAGGTGATATTCTCACTGATCGTTCCGCTAAAGAGGAAGACATCTTGTAACATCTGACCAATATGGCGTCTTAAGGAGGATCGCTTAATCTTCTTAATATCGATTCCATCAATCAAGATTTGACCCTTTTGAATTTCATAATTGCGAACAATGAGTCCTAAGATGGTTGTTTTCCCTGATCCGGTCGCACCTACAAAGGCGACTGTATCTCCTGGATTAACTTTAAAACTCACACCTTTAAGAACCCATTCATCAGGGATATAGGAGAACCATACGTCTTTAAACTCAATCTGTCCAGAAAACGATGGAAGTTCAATCGCTTCAGGATCGTCAGTGATCTCTGGCTTTGTATCCAAGACATCAAAAACTTTTTCAGCGGATGCAAATGCGTTTTGTAATGTGTTAAACTGCTCTGCAAGCTGTTGGATAGGTTCGAAGAAATCACCGACATAATTATAATAAGTGAAGAGAAACCCTGCGGTAATAATACCCGCTAATACTTCTTGATATCCCACATAAAGGACGAGCAATAATCCAACCACTGACAATGCATAAATCGTAGGACGATAGATACCAAAGACTAAAATTTCTTGTAAGTAGCTGTTTCTTAATTTAAGACTGTTATCCTTAAACTCTCTTTTCTTTTTGTCTTCTTGATTAAAGATTTGTGTGACTTTCATACCTGAGAGGTTTTCCGATAAAAATGCATTGACTTCAGAAACATTTTGTCTTACACGTCGATAGGATGCTCTAGAGTATTTACGAAAGACCACGGTTGCCAAGAAAACAAAGGGGATCACAAGAATAACGAAGAGTGAGATCTTCCAACTGATAATGAAGATCACAATCAAAATGGCAAAGAGATATAATACGTTACGTACTAGATTCACTCCAACATTGGTATACATTTCACTAATGGTATTGGTATCATTCGTGACTCTTGTGACGAGTTTACCTACAGGGACTTGATTGATTTGACCGATGGTGAGATTTTCAATGTGGTTAAACACTTGATCTCTAAGAGAAACAACCGTTTTTTGACCTACCTTTTGAAGCATTAAGCTTTGAATATAGGCTACGAAGTTTCCAATAATCAATAGCAAGACAAATAGGAGTGAAAGGTAAAACATGAATTCAATTTTCCCATCGCGTGTGAGCGAATTATCACTCACCGTATCGACCGTAAGACCGATTAATAGTGGGGGCATGAGTTGAATCCCCAAACCAACAAACATCAGGATAATAATAACAATAAATTCTTTGGTATAGGGTTTAGCATAGCTAAGGAGTCTTCGAATGACCTCTTTATCACTACGTTCTCTGGTGTTATCCTTGAAGTCCTTCATTGTTGACACCCCCTTCCACAAGATTTTCAAGTGTTTGACGTTTCACCATATCTTGATAGAGTGGTGAGGTTTTCATCAAGGTTGCATGATTGCCTATAGCAACCACTTTTCCTTGATCAAGAAGAATGATTTTATCCATTTTTTTAACCGTAGAAATACGGTGTGCAATAAAAATAGTCGTTCTTCCTTTACGAATACGATGAAGGTTTTTAATGATGGCTTCTTCAGTTTTGGTATCTACTGCAGAAACTGAATCATCTAAAATTAATATTTCTGGATCTTTCGCAAGTGCACGAGCAATGGAAATACGTTGCTTTTGTCCACCCGATACGGTCACTCCACGTTCACCAAGAATCGTCTCAAATTGATCCTTGAACTCAACAATATTTTCATACACATCAGACAGCTTGGCTGATTCTACGACATCCTCATAAGCGGGATGATCTAGAGCAAATCCGATATTATTGGTAATCGTGTCTGAAAACAGGAAGTTATCCTGGGGTACATATCCCATGGTTTGTCTCACCGATTTGATTGAGAGTTTCATAATATCGTGTCCATCAAGAAAGATCATCCCTGGTTGAAGGTTGTATATTCTTAAGAATAAGTCGACAAGGGATGATTTTCCACTACCCGTTCGACCTAAAATTCCTACCATCTCTCCTTGTTTGATATCAAAAGAGACATCTTGCAAAACAGGTCTGTCACCGTCTGGATATTGAAACGTCAAGTGATCTACGCGTAGCGTACCCTTCAAATCAGAAACTTCATAAGCATCATCAACGTCTTTAACATCGAGTGGATGATTTAAGAACCGTTCTAAACGTGTTGCTGATGCTTTTGCTTGACTTTGAATGTTAATAAATTGCGACAACGCCATGGTTGGCCATATCAATGTAAAGAAATAGGATAAATACTCAGTGAGCTGACCCGCTGTTAAATCGGTTGCTGTGCCGTTGATCACGGATAGCGAACCTAAAACAACGATGACAAGGATGACGATATTGAGTGCAATCCCAATCAAAATATTGACGATAATAATGTATTTCATGAAGCGAATATTTTTATCATAAAGATCCATGTTCTTGTCGTTAAATAAGATCGCTTCTTTAATTTCTCGAACGAAGGCTTTAATGACAGTAATTCCGGAAAAGTTCTCTTGTGTAAAGTCTGATAAGCGTTCAAATGAGTCTTGGCGTTCTTTAAATCGCTTGGAGATTGTCTTTCTGATAAAGACAAGAGCAATCGTCATGAAGACCATCGGAATCACTGCATAGAGAGTGAGTCTAGAGTTTAAATTAAACATGCGGTATAATGCGAAACCACCGAGCATGAGTCCATCAACCAACATTAAAACACCGGGTCCAAATGACATGCGGATGGCTTCCAGATCATTGATGAAGTAGGTCATTAACCCACCGACTTTTTCTTGACTATAAAAGCTTTGAGACAATTTTGTCGCGTGGCTGAACATGACATTTCTTAGTTCATATTCAATACGTCGTGATGCTCCAAAAATCGTATAGCGCCATAAAAATCGTCCGATGGTTATTAATAAAGCTAAAATCCCAATGTGGAGAATCGAATCTTCAATCATAGACACATTAGGTGTCGATGACTTTAGTGTATCGATAATCCCTCCAACGAGTTTGGGAATATCTAATTGTATCCAATCCACCGCGATCAAAACGAAAACCCCCACCAAAAAGTAGAGGGCGTATTTCGCATAATATCTACGGAAATGTTTGCCTAATAACATGGTGTATTCCTTTCCAAGACCAAAGCCTTGACAAACCAAAAGACGCCGGTAACGTCTTTTGATCAAACAACGTAATCTCTTTTATAGTATTATTCTACTACAATACGGACAACATCGCCATCTTTAGATTCAACATTGACGATTTCACCCATCACACCTTGACTGATCATTTGGATGAGCGCATCGATATCAATATCGGCATCTTCTAGATTGACATTGAATTTTCCAGTTTTGAGTAATTTCGCAAACTCAACAGGAATTTGAATCTTGATGACATCACCATCTGCGGAATCGACAAAAATCTTGAGCATACGGAATGGCGCTTTTTTGCCTTCTCCAAAGCCTGGGAAAGTGGGGATTGCGGGAACTTCTGGAACTTCGATGGCAAGTGCAGATAAGAGTTTTTCAGCTTCGTCTGCCTTGATGATTCCTTTAGATAATAAATCGAGTATTTTCATTCTTTCTTCTTTTAATTGATCTTTTGACATGGTTTTTCACCTCTCCTTTTTTCGATTACTTTTTCTTCAACAATTCAAGCGCATCCGTGACGGATAGTTCGCCTTTTTCGATCTTTTCTAAAATACTTGATTTATTGACTTTGGGTTGTGGCTCTTCTTTTTCTTGAGATTTAATGAATGTATCATCTTCTTCAGATACGGAATACCCTAAACCTACGATCACATCATCGAGCATTTTCTTAACGGTTGGATAACTGATATTGAGTTCTTTCTCAATCGCTTTGATGTTCCCTCTATTTTTGATGAAAATTTCAATAAAATAGAGTTTTTCGGTTTCTAAGTAATTGAATTTCGATAAGGTAAATGATCCTTCAACGGATGTGCCACAATGATCACAATGCAACTTTTGAACTCTGAGTTCATGTTTACATACAGGACATGTGGATAATACTGGGTTGACTTTTAAATTTTTTTCCATTTTTCTTCTCCTTAAATCGTGTAGATTTTAATTTTTTCGTTGGTCTTTGTCAGTACATTGACTTTGACACCTTTAATTGAAATGAGATCAATCAATTCACT
>CAYLLL010000057.1:0-6142 GCA_964384655.1 uncultured Mariniplasma sp.
ATGATTGTCATTTCTTGCAATCTCTTGTCCAATGATATACCCATGCTCAAATCCGAATCCAGTAGCAACAAAAATGTCCGATTCGCTATAGGATAATTGATAGTCCTTCATCAACATTCTAAAATGATCGAGTCGATTGTAAAATGATCGTGCAGTCAGTGGTCCGGTAATAATGCCTAGATGTTTATATCCAAGTTTAAGTGCATAGTCGATGAAGATTTTTACACCCATGACATCATCAGAAAACACGGAAAAAAGATTAGGCATCACGATATCTGCTGAAACCACGGGATAGGATGAAGCCACAAGTTGTTGGATATTTGGATTATTGATGTTTCCCATGAGAATGAGGACGCCATCTACTTTTTTATTTCTGCACCAATCCACATATGTCAATTCATTATTTCCTAGCTTTGAAACGATGAGGACGATTTCATAACCTTCTTTTTCAACTTCATCTTTAAATGATTGAAGGATACGTGAAAAGAACGGATGCTCAAATCCGATTAAAGAAATATCTGAGTATATCACACCAATTGTCCAACTTTTTTTACTCGACAAAATTCTTGCTGACGACATGGCCACGTACCCGGATTCTTGAACGTATTTTAGAACACGTTCACGTGTTTCCTGGCTGATTCGGCCTTTCCCATTAACGATTTTTGAGATGGTGCTTGGTGATAGATTCAATTCTCTGGCGACTTCGATGATGGTTTTTTTCAATTGAACACCTCGATATCATTATAACCCAAGAGTATAGATAATCAAGCGACAAGATAAAAGAGCATCAACGATGCCCTTCTTCTGGAACGATACAAATAAAGCTGAATCTCGAATCTCCAACATTTCTAAATTGATGCAATGCTCCTCCTGGAACATACGCGTATGAACCTGCTGATAATGGGTGGATAACGCCATCGATCATGAGTTCTGCTTGGCCTTCAATAATGTAGTTAATATGTGGCCATGGATGACTATGTTTGGGAGTATACCCATCTTTTTCTACGTGAAGTACACGCATTACATATCCATCCCATCCTTCTTTTGGTGAGACTAAAACTTTAATTGACGTGTTTTTTACTTCATTACTTTCAATGACTTTTCCTTCTAAATTGTTGATATGTCCAACCATATTATTCTTCTCCTTTTTTTGAATCAAGAAATATTTTTAGTTCATCAATACTTTCTAATGTATTTATATGGATTTGATTTTCTGTTAATGTATTGACAAGTTTTTGTTGATGAAGTTTGGATCGGTCATAGATCTTCTTTAAGTCTTTAGGATCATATGCTTCAAGTAAGTCAGGAAGATCATCCAAGGAGACACCTCTGTGTGCAATGATCTCATCGATTTCGTGGTTGATTTCTGCAGCAGCAAACATGGCGGTCACCGGGTCGTTGACATGGTATGCTCTTTCAATCTTATTATACTGATTGATGAGCTCTTCATAAAAGCCATTAGCCTCATCTTGAAATGAGTGATCAATCAAGGCATACCAACGCTCATTGATGAGTGTTTGAGATGATGAGACCAACTGATGAACCGAATGTTTAATGTCTTCTACGTTGGTTAAGGTAAATACACTTTGATAAGGTTTTTCAAACTCTTTTGGAACGTATGACATCGATAGAACTTCATTCAATAGTTTTGCTCGCCCTCGTTTAATCGGTGTTTGATTTAAAAGGGCTAAAGAAAAGGTGATTCCATAAATGATTTGAATGGCGTAATCTCTCGATTTAGATAAGGTTGATGCTTGATCGAGTGCATATAAATCTTGATACACATGCTTGATTTGCTGTCTTGCACGATAGATGAAATGTCCTGGGTTTGATCGATCATTAGCCATATCTCTATACTCGTTAAAACGTTTGAGGTCATCTTGATTTCCATAATAAACAACCTGACCTTCTGAAACAATCGATCCAATTCGCTCTTCATGTTTTGCAATCCTTTCGATTCTTTCCCATGAAATAGGCCAAAGATCAAATCCTATCCCATCAATAATAAAAACACATGCGAGTTCATAGCCTCGGTTGGTTTTAGGGATGTAATACATATCTAGATCGGATTTAGGATGTGTTTCTTGATAAAGATGAGATCCCATCACAACAAGAATGGCGACATCATCTTGATAATCTTCTTTGATTTTTTGGATGATTACATCAAGTACGGGTTGCATTTTCATACGTCATCCTCCTTCGGCTTCACCATTTCTATGATATCACAAATAATGAAAGAAAAACCCTCTCTTTCGAGAGGGATTGTGTTATGCAGGAATGACAGCACCATCATAATTTTCTTGAATGAATGCTTTAACTTCAGGTGAGGATAACACGGAGATGAGGGCAACGATTTTTGGATCGTTTAAGTTTTCTTCTAGGATGGCCAAAATATTAACATAGGGATTATCAGTTGCAGATTCGATGAAGATGGCTTCTTCTGAAGGATTGTATCCCCCTTCAAGCACATAATTTGAATTGATGACATAAAGGTCTGCTTCATTATTGTTGTAAGCTGCAATTAAAAAATCAGGAGCAACTTCCGCTTGTATGACGAGTCCTTTAGGATTAGAAACGATCACTTCATTAAAATTGATATCGGTACTTAAGATATCAAAGTCATCTTCTAGTGTAATCAATCCAGCTTGTTCAAGCAAATTCAAGGCACGGCCATGATCAGAGGTTGAATTCGAAATAAGAACTGTAGCCCCTTGAGGGACACTTTCTAAAGTGATCGACCCACTCGCATAAAGACCAATGGGTTCAATATGGACACCTAACGCATTGATCAGTGGTGCATTCGGATTTTGTGAATTATAAAGATTCAGAAAAGGAATGTGTTGGAAAAAGTTTGCATCGGCATCTTTAGCAGCAACGGCTGGATTGGGAAGATAGTAGTCTGAAGTAATAATAATCTCAAGTTCATAACCTAGTTCTAAAAGTGCAGGTCTAACAAATTCAAGGATTTCGCCATGAGGGGTTGTCGTGGCAATCACTTTGATAACATCGTCATCATTTTGACATGCTTGGATAAATAATGCTGTGATTAATAAAACGGTAGTGATAATAATTTTTTTCATATTAAGCTCCTTTAGTTGTTCTGTGATTGAGTGTTCTTGCAAGAACATCTCCTGTGATTTGAATGATAAAAACAAGACATAAAATCGTAAAGATTGAAAGATACATCAGTGGGTAGTTATTGCCAAATTTCCCGTATTCATACGCAAGATAAGCTAAACCTCCCGCCCCGATGACAGCAGCTGCAGCGATAAATCCGACCAATGTCACAAGCGTGAGTGTGAACCCTGAGATGAGTGCTGGAAGTGCTTCTTTAAGGATGATTCGAATCATCGTCTTTTTCGTCGCCCCAAGGGATTCTAAAGCTTCGATAGATTCATAAGGAACCTCCTTAAGTGCCATATGAACCACTCGAGCAAAGAATGGTGATGCGCTGATGATGAGTGAGGGGAGTGCTGCGGTAGGACCTAAGATCGTTCCCACAAAAGTTCTTGTGACTGGGATCATCATGATGAGCAAAATGATGAAGGGGATCGAGCGTGCAATATCATTGATTGTTGCGATCATACGATGAATCACATGAAAACTTCGATGTAGTTGAAACGGTGATTTGGGTTCCGTAGCATAAAGTATAAATCCACTGATAAAGCCAAATACTAGCACGAACACCCCAGTACCAAACACGAGATACAACGTCTCTAGTAATGCATCCATATACAGTGCTAATGCGCGAGAATCAAGCATATATCGATACCTCAATTCTTTGATCTTTCAAGTATTGAATCGCTTTATCTAAATCATCCCCACGTATTTCAACATAGAGATATCCAATCCATTCTTCTTGAATTTTAAGTGTTTTCGCGAAAAGAATGTTGACATCGACATGATAGGTTTTGATCATCGTGGATAGGATAGCTTCCCCACTGTTTTTTTGATCATAGATTAATTCATAGGCGGTAACATCTTTGGGTTTCTCATAGGTAAGGCTGTGAACGAGTGCTTTTGTTTTCTGATGCATGGGATGGGTGAAAATTGACTTGATCGGTTGATCTTCAATGATTTCACCTTGATCCATCACAATGACACGTGAACATAAATCTTTAATCACATCGATTTGATGACTGATAAAAACGATGGTCACGTCGATTTTTTTCTGAATATCTTTTAGCAATTCAATAATTTCATACGCTGTTTCTTGGTCTAGGGCTGAGGTTGCTTCATCACAAAGCAGGTATTTGGGTTTATTGGCTAATGCTCGTGCAATCCCTAGACGTTGCTTTTCTCCCCCTGAAAGTTGATTAGGATAACGTGTTTCCTTGCCATTCAATCCGACCAACCCAAGAAGTTCATGAATGCGCGAATGAATATCTTCTTTAGGATAATGTCCAATCGTTAGCGCAAGCTTTATATTCTCATAAGCATTCATGGAATGGATGAGATTGAAATGTTGAAAGATCATTCCTATGGTGTGTCGCATTCGATTGATGTCCTTCTGTTTCAAACTGAACAGAGATACCCCATCCACAAAAACTTCACCAGTAGATGGTTTAATCAATCCATTGATCATTCGAAGTAGAGTGCTTTTCCCAGCACCACTTTTTCCTACGATGCCTAAAATCTCTTTGTCAGCAATGGATAGATGTGTCGGTTTTAACACTTCAATGGATGTATTTTTTTGGTGATACGTCTTAGATACATGGAATAGTTCAATCATATAGACTCCTTATATAAAAACAAAACCTATCGCAAGCGATAGGTCATTATTGATCTTGTCTATGTCCATCGCTTATAGCTTTACCACCTCGTTTTCACCGGTTGGTAGACGTTCACAGAGCTATATCTCTCCCGTCTTCTTGATAGTTCTTGATTAAATTATCCTTATTGTAACACGAGCAGATGATGATATCAACAAGATATTTCTTGAAATCGTTTACACCTTTCATTCACGATGGGGATAAACTCCATAGATGAACACTTCACCTTCATTATCCAGTGAGTGAATGACGTGTAGAATACGATCAACGTGAATATCTTTGGCTAATAAATCCATAAAGAAATGATAGTGTCCCATTTTTGATTTTGTAGGTCGACTCATGATGGATGTAAGATTTATCTCATGATTTTTGAAGACACCTAGTAAATCGTAAAGTAATCCTGGACGATCTTGTTTAGGTGTAATAACCAAAGATATCCTCATGTCTTTTGCTGGAAGATAGGTTTGGGTTTTTCCTATCATAATAAATCGGGTTCTATTATCCTTCATATCAGATACATGCTTTTTTATCACAACATGGTTTTTATCGAGCATGTGCGTAGGAATAATCGCTGCATCACCATCCCTATGGTTTTTCATCTGAAGATATCCTTCAACATTATTATCAGTCACATGGATATCAACATGATCTAGCGTTTCAATTAGATTTTGACATTGTCCTTTCGTCGCAAATTGAACATATAGTTTTTTGATATCATCCATGGATTCGGTATGTCCTATAAGAGTAAAATCTATGGATAATTGAACTTGGTCAATAATGTAATAGTGATATTTGATAAGTCCATCGAGTGTAGGTTGAATATAGCCTTCAAGTGTGTTTTCAATCGGGACGATTGCGTAATCATTATCCTTTAAATGTTTGAACACTTTTTCGATTGATTCATAGTAAAAGACTTGATCATACTCTTTTTGAAAATGGTGAAAAGCTAAATCTGTGAATGTTCCTTCAGGTCCTAAAACAGCGTATTTCATGGTCTCATCTCCTGATATTTAGTCTTGATTGTAACACAATTCTTTGTCATTTTACATAAAATACAGTGAAATCTTGATTTTTATCAAAAAAAACATTTCAATTTTCTTACATAGTGTTATCATAAAGTTAAGAACATCAAAATAAAAAAAGGAGCTCATTTATGGAAAAAATCAAAACAGCCTTTTTAGACATGCTGAACAACAACAAGATGAAGCTTTACATGTTTATTCTTTACACGGTCACATTTTTATTTTATTGGTTAGGTACATATTTACCTTTCATGATTGATCCAACCATCATCAATGGACGTGCATCACTGAGTGATTTACCTCTAGGTGGAGTGTTCATCACTGTTTACCTTGTCTTATTTTTAGTCA
>CAYLLL010000058.1:0-6123 GCA_964384655.1 uncultured Mariniplasma sp.
TTTTCACATCAACAAGTGCTATAATGGTTTCGAGGTGAAAACATGACATCCTATGATGATTTAAGAAAACGTCTTGAAGAGATAGTTGACCCTGGTTTTAATCAACCTTTTAAAGCTGTAGGTGGCATCAAAAAGCTCGTTATTGGGCCTACAGGCGTGGTTGAACTTGAGATCAATCTCAAAGACAAGACAAAGAATGAACAAGCCATTCGTCTACAAATTATTAAGCTTGTAAAAATTGAACTAGGCTTTCCAGGCATCAAAATTGACTTTTTTGAATCAGAATTTGTGCCTGAAGGCGAAAAACCTATCAAATATTTAGCGATTGCATCAGGTAAGGGTGGCGTTGGTAAGTCGACTGTGACTGCTAACTTAGCAGCTGCACTTATTAGACAAGGGAAAAAGGTTGGCATTATTGATGCTGACGTGTATGGAGCATCGATTCCAAACATCTTGGATTTACCCATCAAACCTCTTGATGCGACCGAAGATGAAAAAATGATTCCTCTTGTTAAAGAAGGCATTGAAGTGATCTCTACAGAGTTTTTTATGCCACCTGATAAGCCCTTAATGTGGCGTGGACCTATGTTAGGGAAGATGTTAATTCATTTCTTTAATGGCGTCAAATGGCAAGAAGATATCGATCTAATTTTAATCGATTTACCTCCTGGAACAGGAGATGTGGCTCTCGATGTCAAAACGTATGTACCTAAGAGTAGAATCTTGGTGGTGACAACCCCACATCCAAACGCATCACATGTTGCTGTCAAAGCAGGGATTGGTGCTCAAAATATCGGTCATGAAGTGATTGGTGTTGTAGAAAATATGAGTTATTATTTTAATCCCTGTAATCAAAAAAGAGAATATCTTTTTGGACAAGGCGGAGGAGATATCGTAGCCAAGAAGCTAGGTGTACCCCTTCTATCACAAATTCCTTTGGGACAACCCGACAAAGGTGGATACATTTTCAAAGGTCAAGAAATCCAAGGCAAAGCCTATGATCAACTCGCTCTTGATGTGATCAAGGACTTGGAATTATAAGTCAGTAAAGAAAAGCACTTGGTGCTTTTTTTTGTTGATGACAATGCCACAAAATCCCATGGATTTTTGAAATTATTTGTGATGTTTTTAAATAGACTTTATTCTTTGGTCATGGGTACGTTTTCATGAGTGTCATTGATTGACAATTATTCAAAAAAGTCTAAAATTGAACGTGTTGGAGGTACGATTCGTATGAAAAAGAAAATTTTAATCATCGGCGGAGTCGCCGGTGGTGCAACCACGGCTGCACGTCTAAGACGTGTCAATGAGTTTGCCGAAATCATTTTATTTGAACGAGGAGAATATATCAGTTTTGCCAATTGTGGACTTCCCTACCATATAGGGGGTGTGATTTCATCACGGGACGCACTCGTCGTTCAAACGGCAGAAGACATGCATAAAAAGTTCAATGTCGATGTCAGAATTTGGAATGAAGTCACAGAAATTAATCGTCAAAACAAAACGGTGACAGTGTATAATCATCAAGAAAAGAAGACCTATATTGAGACCTATGATAAGTTGATTATTTCAACTGGGTCACAACCTGTTAAACCACCTATTCCAGGAATCAATGAAGCAAAAAATCTATTTACGTTAAGAAATATTCCTGACATGGATCAGATCAAGGCATTTATTCAAGAGCATAAACCTAAGCGTGCTGCAGTCATTGGTGGAGGGTACATCGGTGTTGAAATGATGGAAAATCTTCATCATTTGGGCATGAAAGTCACCTTGATTGAAATGGCAAACCAAGTGATGGGTATGTTCGATTTCGAAATGGCTCAAATCATTCATCAGCATATGATCGAGCAAGGGATTAGTCTTATCCTAAGTGATGGGGTTAAATCATTTGACCAAGAAGGGAAACAGATCACACTGCAAAGTGGGACTAAAGTTATGGCTGATCTAGTCATCTTCGCCATTGGTGTTCGCCCTGACAATAAACTCGCTAAAGACGCTGGACTGACACTTACAGAACGAGGAGCGATCAAAGTCGATGAGCACATGTTGACATCAGACCCTGATATATATGCGATTGGTGATGTGGTTGAAGTTCCTCATCTCGTGTCTAAGCAATATATGCTCGCTGCCCTAGCAGGTCCTGCGAACAAACAAGGGCGTTATGTCGCTAACCATATCTTTGGTATCGAAGATGCTTATGAAGGAACACTTGCGACAAGTGCAGCGAAAATTCTTGAACTCACCGTCGCATCCACAGGATTATCTGAGAAAAATTTAAAAAACTTAGGCCTTCCTTATAAGTCAATTCATATTCACCCAACCTCTCATGCGAGCTATTATCCTAATGCTGAACCGATGGCACTCAAGGTCCTCTTCAATCCTGAAACTGAAGAGATATATGGTGCACAAGCCGTAGGTGGTGGTGGTGTCGATAAGCGTATTGACGTTTTAGCAACGGCAATTTATGCGAAACTGAAAGTTACCGCATTAAAGAATCTTGATTTAGCCTATGCACCTCCCTTCTCGAGTGCAAAAGATCCAGTAAACATGGTAGGATTTGTTGCTGAAAACATCCAAAAAGGCATGGTTCAAACCATCACTTGGAATGAAATGCATGAGTTTGCAGCGAAAGGATCTTATGTGCTTGATGTGCGTGAAAGACCTGAGTATATGCTTGAATATCTACCAGGATCTGTCAATATCCCATTATCTGAACTTAGACAACATCTTGATGAAATTCCTAAGGATCAGCCGATTTATGTGTACTGTCATGTAGGAACGAGAGGATATACTGCATCACGCATATTGTCTCAACATGGATTCAATGTCCGTAATCTAGATGGAGGATTCAAATCGTATTCATGTGTCTATGATCATGATGGCAGTGAAGTATGTTTTACGCTGATAGATGAATTAGGCATCCCTGTACTTGATCAGAAGAAACTTGAAGAAGCCATTCCTGTGGTTGAAGATAAAAAGATCAAGATTTCGGTCGATGCATGTGGTCTCCAATGCCCAGGACCTATTGTTAAAGTCTATCAAACTATGCAGGATATGGATGATAATGAAGTTCTTGAGGTTAGAGCAACCGATCCAGGGTTCATGCGTGATATCCAAGCTTGGTCTGACAAAACCGGAAATACCCTTCTCAATATTGAAAAAGATGGTAAGATTATCACTGCTTATATTAAAAAGGGAACACCAAAATCAGGTAACCAAGGATTTGAGGTTAAAGAATCAGCAAAAGGTTCAACAATTGTTGTCTTTAGTCAAGATTTGGATAAAGCGATCGCTGCATTTATTATTGCATCCGGAGCGAAAACACTCGGAAAAGATGTCTCCTTATTCTTTACATTTTGGGGTTTAAATATCTTAAGAAAAGCCAAAAAAGTACGTGTTAAAAAATCGTTTATCGAAGCGATGTTTGGCAAGGTGATGCCAAGAGGAACCAAACATCTGCCGATTTCAAACATGAATATGTTAGGCATGGGACCTAAGATGATTAAATCAGTCATGAAGAAAAAGAATGTTGATTCACTTGAAGCTCTTATGACCAATGCACAAGCGATGGGAATTAAGATTGTTGCATGTGCAATGTCCATGGATATCATGGGGATTAAGAAAGAAGAGCTCATCGATGGCATTGAAATCGGTGGAGTAGCTACTTATCTTGCAGATACTGAATCAGCGAATCACAATCTCTTTATTTAACACATAAAGGCGCGAATCTGCGCCTTTTCTTATTGACAAAAATCTTGGGTCATGCTATGATTTTTTAGGATGTCAACGAGGGCTTTGTTTCAAGAAATCAAGTCGACATATAAAAATATAATAGGAGAAAAACACACACATGAAAAATGCTAATCCAGCACCACTTGGATTACTAGGTTTTGGAATGACAACGATTCTATTAAACCTTCACAATGCAGGACTTATTCCACTTTCCATGATGATTATTGGAATGGGCGTAGCTTTGGGTGGCTTAACACAAATCGTTGCAGGTTTACAAGAATTAAAGCAAGGAAAAACCTTTGGGGGAACAGCTTTTACGGCGTATGGATTCTTTTGGTTAAGCTTAGTTATCATTTGGTATTTCCCAAAAGCAGGTCTTGAAGCGGATAAGATGTCTATGGGGTATTACTTGTTGGTATGGGGCATCTTTACGACATTTATGTTTATTGGAACACTAAAGCATAACATGATCACACGAATCGTCTTTGGATCACTTGCATTATTATTTTATTTACTCGCTTTAGGTGACTTTACAGGCATTCAAACCATCACAACGATTGCAGGTATTGTTGGAATTTTCTGTGGTGCATCTGCCTTCTATAGCGCTGTCGCACAAGTCTTAAATGAAGAATACGGAAAATCAATCTTTCCAATGTAAAAAATAAAAGAGACGATGTCTCTTTTTTTATTCTGTAATGATCATCCAACGGATGTGAAATCGGTCAGAAAACTCTGCGAAAGCTGGGCTGAAAAACGTTGGACCTAGAGGGGTATGAATGGTTCCCCCTTCACTAAGTTTATCATAGAGTTGTTTAGCTTCTTGAGCAGATTGTACTTGAATGGCTAAGCTTACTTGATTACCCACAAGATAAGGATGGGTTCCATCGTTAGGGGTATCTGATACATATAGGGTGTTTCCGTGAAGATTGATTTCAGCATGAAGTACCATGGGTAAAAGATAATCAGGAAGATCTTTCGCTCCTGGCATCTCTTGATAGGTCATGACTTTCGCTGGTTTTGATTGAAAGACGTTCTCATAGAATGCTAAGGCGTCTTTGGCATTCCCATTAAAATTTAAATATGTAATGATAGACATTATCTTTTCATCTCCTTTACAGGTATTATAGGAGTAAATTAAAAAATAGTCAAAAAAAAGGCACGAGTGTGCCTTATTTTATATCTTTAAATTTCACGATAGGTTGACGAGCTGCTTTGGCTTCATCGAGACGACGCACGATCGTGTTATGTGGTGCTGTTTTCACGAGTTCAGGCGTTTCAATCGCTTCCTTAACAATCGTCCGCATCACGCGAATAAACGCATCTAAGGTATCCTTTGATTCAACCTCTGTCGGTTCGACCATCATCGATTGACTGAAAATGAGAGGGAAATAAATCGTGGGTGCATGGAATCCATAATCCAGTAATCGCTTGGCGAGATCTAATGTTTTCACGCCTGTGGACTCATCTTTTAAGCCATCAAACACGAATTCATGGAGACAATGACCTTCGATAGGTAAATTAAAGAGATCTTTGAGTGAATCTTTGACATAATTAGCGTTGAGTGTTGCCAGCGGTCCGATATCTGATAAATGTTCTTTACCAAAGGTGAGTATATAAACATAGGCACGCAAGTAAACAGAAGTATTGCCATAGAAGAGACCCAATGCACCAATCGAATCCTTCGCTTCATCGAAGACATACATACCTTTTTCTTTACGTACGATAGGATTGGGGAGGAAATCGACTAATTTTTCACATACACCTACAGGACCTGAACCAGGACCTCCACCACCATGAGGTGTTGAAAAGGTTTTATGCAAGTTGATATGGGTAATATCAAATCCCATATCTCCAGGTTTCGCTTTACCGACAAGAGCGTTTAAATTAGCACCATCGTAATAGAGAAGGCCACCCGCTTCATGAACTAATCGAGAGATCTCAAGAATATCTTTTTCAAAGACTCCTGCTGTATTTGGGTTGGTCAGCATTAATCCAGCAATTTCATCACTTAAGACTTCTTTTAAAGCGACTAAATTGACCGTACCATCGGGATTAGATTTAATTTCGACGGTTTCAAAACCACATACAGTCGCCGATGCGGGATTCGTTCCATGTGCTGAATCGGGGATAATAATTTTATTTCGCTTCAAATCACCACGTTTTTCATGATAAGCTTTGATGATCATCAATCCTGCAAGTTCCCCATGAGCTCCTGCAAAAGGATTCAATGAATACGCGCTTAATCCTGAGATTTCAGATAGCATGTATTGAAGGTCATAATAAATCTTCAAGAGTCCTTGAACGGTTTGAACGGGTTGTAAAGGATGGATGTTTGCAAACCCAGAGAGTGTCGCAAGTTCGTCATTGATCTTTGGGTTATATTTCATG
>CAYLLL010000059.1:0-6116 GCA_964384655.1 uncultured Mariniplasma sp.
AAACATCGGTCCACAAACCACTTCAATAAAACCATTTTTATATGTATGATACATGACAATGACCCCTTTTCTATCCTTATTTTAACAAAAAACGTGATGAATGATCACGTTATGAGTTGTCTTACTTCTTTTCGTTTAAGCCGTAACGCTTATTAAATTTTTCAACGCGTCCAGCTGCTTGAACGAAGGTTTGTTGACCTGTGTAGAATGGATGGCAGTTTGAACAGGTATCAATACGAAGATTATTCGCTGTTGTTCCTACTTCAAATTCATGTCCACATGTCGCACATTTCACCTTATTGACGTAAAACTTAGGGTGAATTCCTTGTTTCATATGTTTTCTCCTTCCGCCATGATGTAATCCATCATAGTAAGTTTTGCTCAATCATTATATCATTCAATCTTTGAATTATCAAGAGATAAATCGATAAAATCTTTTCTATTCATTTGCGGTTTGCCACGTATGCCAAACCGATAAAAACCTTTGAGCAATCAGTCCTGTAACGACACCCGCCGGAATGCTTAAAAATAACATTACAGGTAGGTATAAAACAATGGCCGCACTGCTGATGACAAAATATCCACCCACAATTTGTCCGATACAATGAAAGACGGATCCGATCACACTCACACCGAGAACACCAAAGAATTTAGTCTTTTTAACGATTCCCATCGCAAGCACTGCAAAAACAGCTCCACTCATGCTCATGTAAAAAACAGGTCCCAAGAGTTTTCCTGTTAAAAGTGAGACGAGTAAAACACGAGTAAGAGTAAGCCATGAGGTGTCCCTAAATGAATATGCATAAAGAACGACCAACGTGACCACATTCGCAAAGCCTAACTTAGCACCTGGAACGGGAATGATCGGAATCATGGACTCGATGATATTAAGGACGATGGCGATGGCTAGAAAATTCGCCAAAAGAATCATTTTCTTGGTTTTCTTCATAGATTAGATAATAAAATCCTCATCATTATTTCCGAATTCGACGCGAACGCGGTTAGGAAGGCAGATTAAAGGCCAACCCGTCGATTCGCCTTCGCGGCTACAAATATTATTGGGTGACTCCTCTTGAATGATTTGAACACTTCGTTTCCCGAAATCATAGCGAATTACGACAATTTGACGTATCCCGTTAATGGTGTAGTCACCTAACACGGTAATCGTCATTTCTTCTTCATCGATGATTGGATAGATATCTTCATAGGTACTCGGGACATCTTGATCATAATTCCTGATGATTTGACCATTGACAAAATCAATCGTTACGATCGGATCTGAAGAGGCTCCATAGTAAACATAGGCAACTGACGCATCCTCTTGAAAAGCGAATAAACGAAAAGCGAGGTAAATACCTCCTAGGATTACAAATAACAAACTCACCAGCAATAGATCGCGCTTTCGCTGTATCATCTGTTGCATCATGGGCGTGTATCCTCAAATACAGTGTTATTTATAAATGTTGTCACTGTTTCATCGTAATTAAAGCGAATGACTTCGAGATCGTATTCCTCTTGGTACTGATTCATAAATGCTTCAAACTCTGCATTTGGCATCGAAAATAGCGCAGTAGATAACGCATCAAGCAATCCAGCATCATATCCTAAAATCGTGACCGTATGATAATATTGCATGGGCATTTTGGATTTCGGTGAAATGATGTGGTGATACCGTAATCCTTGATACAAAGCATATTGTTCGTAATTGCCACTGGTGTTGATTCCAATGTTCTGAACATAGATCATGCCATAGGTTCGATCAGAGGATCCTGTTTTCACCGGATTCGCTAAAGAGATGTGAAAGAGCCCTGTGTCGCGATTTTGATTTTCACCAACACTGATGGAACTACTTCCTGCACTGATTGAAAAGTATGTAACCTCTTCAGACATTAAGTAGTCGTAGGCAAGTTGTGTTGCATATCCTTTCGCGAAGGCGCCTAAGTCAATTTTGACATCCTCATCAAGCAAACGAATATAATATCTTCCGCTGTTTTCAAATAACGTAAAGGGGTCTTCCACGACATCAATGGCTTGAATTTGTGTGATGATCTCGTTATAAACCGCTTCGGGTATCTCATTGAAGATATACCCGTCATCTTCATTAAGAATCACTTCTTTCCATGCGTCGACAATTTTCCCGATAGAAATATCAAAATACCCGTTTGTCATTGCTTTGATGTCTTCTGTTCTCGAAAGCAACTGATAAAGCTCTTCATCAATCTCGATATCTTCATCAAAGGTTTGATTGATTTCATACACATTGGTTAGATAAGGGGAATTCAATGATAATCCTGCATAATTATTGGTCAGTTCATGATATTTTTCATAGATGCTTTCCACAACATCGTTGAGTTCATTGGCTCTTTCTTCACTATCGACATAGACACTGATACTTATCATCGTATCCATATAGTCAAAATAGGTAAAGTTATACGCTGTCGATTTATTGCATGCATTCAAGGTAACACTGAGCAATATGATCATAAAAAGGCTAAAAAATCGTTTCATAAAAACCCTCAATTCTAAAAAAAATAGATTTCATTTAAAGTAAAGAAAAGGACAATGGATGTCCTAAATCTTTACGCCAACTTCTGTTCCGTCTGGATTCGGATTTGCCTTTAAGTATTCTAAAATAGGATTGAAATGCTTATCGACCTTACCGGGTTTGCAGCGTGATAGATTTTTAACTTCACCGTTTAAAATCCCAGTAGCAAACGCACGACAACCCGGTGTACCACACGCACCGCAATTATAGTTGGGAAGTAATTTTTCAACTCCATCAATTCTTGGATCTTCTACGACTTGTAAGTATCTATTAGCTAATGATAAAACCACTCCCAAGACAATACCTAATCCGCCAAGAACGATAAAAGGAAACAGGGCGTCAATCATAATTTGACCTCCTTCATAAATTCAAGTGCATCTTTAAAATTACAAGCTGAACGTCCACTCTTTGTAGAGCAGGTCTCACATGATTGTGCTTCGAGATACGCTTCTTTGCACGATTCAGGAATCGCTACTTTTTCATTTAAATACATCGCACCTATGTATATCGCGATAAAAGCAGCGACAATGCCAACGACAATAAGATATTGCATTAGATAATCCCCGAAAGACCCATAAAGGCCATGGCCATTAAGCTTGCTGTGACAAATGCTATGGGTAAGCCTTTCATCGCTTTAGGTACGTTAGCTGTGTCAAGGCGAAGACGAATGGCGGTAAAGGTGATAATGATAAATGCGTATCCAAGGCCCGATCCTAAGGCATACATCAATGCTTCAGGATATGTTTTGGGTACACCAACGTTTGTAAGTGCCACACCAAGTACTGCACAGTTGGTCGCAATTAAAGGTAGATAAACCCCAAGTGCTTTATACAAACTTTGGCTAAAACGCTTGATGACAAGTTCAGTGAGCTGAACAAGTGATGCGATGACTAGAATGAACGCAATCGTATCGATATAACGAATGTCTAGTGGGATTAAAATATATTTGTAAATAGGATATGTAATCACGGCAGATAGGAAAATGACAGTAATCACGGCAAGCCCCATACCGACGACTGATTTCATCTTGGTCGAAACACCAAAGAATGAACATAGTCCTAAAAATTGCATCAATACGATATTATTAATTATCATCGATGAGATTAAGATAGCGATAAGATTCATTATTTCTTAACCCCCTTTGCTTGTCTTGCGGCAGTAATTGTCGCTAAGATTAGACCGATAGCGATGAATGCTCCTGGAGGTTGAACGAGAACAGCAAACGCATATTTACCAAGTCCTAATCCTTCAAACACGGTATATTCAAAGCCAAGTGGTAATGTTTTACCTAAAACAATCGCTCCTGTGCCTAAGAATTCTCTAAAGAATCCAATCATCATTAAAGAAATTGCAAACCCCATACCCACACCAATACCATCGAGAAATGCTCTTGGTACACTGTTTTTAGAGGCGAATGATTCTGCGCGTCCAAAGACGACACAGTTCACAGTGATCAGTGCGATAAAGACTCCGAGTTCAGTGGCAAGTGCAGGTGCAAATGCATCAACTAACATCTTTAAGATGGTAACTTCGGTGGCAATAATGATGACGTATACAGGGATACGAACAGTATCAGGAACAATTTTTCTGATAAGTGACACCGAGGTATTGGTCATGGTTAATACAAGAATAACCAAGATTCCCATGCCTAGTGCACCTTCAAAACTCGAAGTGACAGCGAGTGCAGGACATAATCCGAGCACCATCACAAAGATACCATTTTCTTTCCAGATACCTTTGGTGAACACTTCCCATAAAGTGGGTTCTTTGTCAGCAGCAGCTTCGACTTTTTTTACAGGAACTTTTTTTGCTTCTGTCATATTAGTTCACCTCATCTATAAGTGCTGCGATGAGCACATCCACTAAATCTTTGGTATAAGTCACACCCGCAACAAGATCTTCGGAATCGCCTAGTGTTGTGACAAATTCATCGACTGTCTTGCCCACGAGTTCATCCAAATAACTTTGGATTTTTCCTAGACGTGTTCCACTTGTATGTCCATAAAGATCTTCCGGAATCACAATACCTAGAACTTGATCATCCACATCAAAGGCAACTTTGATGGTGACTTCATGACCGGTAACTATTTCTTGACCGTTGTCATAATCACCTGCACCAGTGAGTGTGTACACATAACCAATGTCCACATTGCTTGCATTTTTAACGATTTCTCGTTTGACGACGAGCTCGCTCGCGACAAAGGTTGTATCATCACTGATGACATAGCCTTCACCATAAATGGTAACAAGGGGATCATCCACGATTAAATCGTAATGAATATCGATGGCTTTTTGAATGATTTCTTTGATCGTTCCTGTACTATCGGTAGCCGTCGCACCTGCAGTTAGATCAGCTGCGTCATATTCAGGAACATTGGTAATTTGTGTGTAGGGACGCCCTTGATAATATTGGTAAATATAATTTTGAATGCCTTTTACTGTCCAATCTGATTGAATAAGTTGAACGACTTGAACGTAGACATCACCTGCAGGATCGATTGCAACCAAAAGTTCAATCATCCCAAATTCATAATCATCACTAAAAGTATATCCATTTTTCACTTTGACATTATAGACAGTCCCTAAAAATGTATCCCCTGTGTAGGCTTCAACTTTATAGTCAACAATCGCATAGCCACCCGTCAGTGGTGCACGTTCAACATCGGTCTCATTCTTAAGTTCGATGACTTGATCAAATAAGAAATCTTTGGGTTCTTTGGGAACTACATTTTCATTAACGAATACAAAGATAACTGCAATAACGAGTAGAATTCCTGTGTTGATGAGTAACCATAAGTTTTGTTTGCTTAGTCTCATATTAGTTCACCTCATCCAATAGTGCATCAAGTAAGACATCCACCAAAGCCTTGGTGTATGTCACACCGGCAGTTAAGTCCCCTGGATCTTCCATCGTGGTTTCAAAATCAGTCGGATTTTTTCCGATGAATGTTTCAGCATAAGCCACGATTTTTACACGGTAACTTCCCGTGTGATCATAGGCATCTTCAGGTACAAATACATCTAATACAGTGTAGTTCTCATCAAAGAGCACTTCCATACTGATTCCTTTATCTGTCACTAGACCATCATGTCCTTCATACGTACCGATACCCGTGAGATAGTAAACATATCCAACGACTTCATTGGCTGGATTTTTAGCAATCTTCATATCGGTGATATTTGCTGTAGCTGTAAATGTAGGATCACTTTCAAGTGTATATCCTTCACCAAATGATGCGACATAAGGATCTGAAGGTACATCCGCGAGGAGTCCGTGTGCAGTTGCAATATCATTAAGCAGTGCACGAACCGTATTTAAACTATTTGTCACACCTGAGATAATATCGCCTTGTGGACTAGCACCCGCAATGGATGAACCAATAAATGTTGCAACATTACTTCTAGTGTCATCAATACCTTTGGTTTGGTCGATGGCCAAAATGCTGGCACCTAAAATGGTCCCTTCTGCATCGACACTGATGACAAGTGAAATCGAACCGTGTTGGTTGAGTCCTGTTGCGGTGTAGATATAACCCACGATGGCGCCAGAAGCATTTTTGCCTTCAACAGC
>CAYLLL010000060.1:0-6111 GCA_964384655.1 uncultured Mariniplasma sp.
CCCATCAATCTCAATTGAAGATAAAAGGCTTCTTCATACTTCATCCTTCTTTTTGCAAATTCAATCTCAGCAAACGTTTTAGGTAAATGAAGCATAAAGAATGCCTCTTGTCTTGAAGGCATATGATAGGTTTTCAATAATTCTTTAGGAATGTTTTCGTAAATGGTCACTTGATTATTCTCTTTGATGGTTTCAATCAAGTTTTGAACTGTTTTATCGTGTAATCCTTCAATGCTATAGTGTGGTTTGATCGATTGTTTCTTCTCAGCTTTGATGACCGATGTGGCATTGATTTGATGTCGATAAAAATGATACGTTCCTTTGATCTGTACTTCATCTCCAACGACAAGTTGTTTCACCAAATAGCCTTTGCCAAATGCGATGATATCGATTTGTTCATGAAGTGCATCAATTTTGAAGATAACGCGATCAGCTTTAGGCCCACGAATGAGTTTGGGCTCAGAGACTATAACCCCTAAGATGGTGATAATGTCTTTATGTTTAGCTTGATGAAAGTCAGTAATGGAAAAGTCTTCGTATCCTTTGGGTAAATAAGAAACAAGGTCATAGGTTGACCATAGATGTTGGTTTCTTAAGATACGTAAGGTTGAAGGACCAATGCCTTTGACTTGATCAAGTTTGATATCCATCTTCTCACCCATCCCTATTATACATGAAAAATGGGATGGATTTATGCGGTGTATTTATGCAGTAGTTCAATCACTTCATCTTTGGTTAATACGCGACCATAGGCAACTATTTTTTGATCAAAGATTAGACCTGGTGTGCGCATGAGTCCCGAAGACGCAATTCGCTTGAGGTCGGTCACATACTCAATCTGTGCATCCGATTGAATGTCTTTCACTGCAGCTTCGACATTTTCTAATAATTTTTTACAGTTTGTACATCCTGAACCTAAAACTTGAATTTTCATACTTTTACCTTCCTTTGTTAAATGAGCCAAGGCCCAATGATATTAAAGAGATACCCAACACATAAAATACTGATTGTCACAATCCCAATAAAGACGAACAATAGTTTTGGTTTGATGACTTGTTTTAGCATGATCAGGGATGGAAGTGATAACGCGGTCACAGCCATCATAAATGCTAAGACAGTTCCTAAACCTACGCCTTTAAAAACGAGTGCTTCTGCGATAGGTAATGTTCCGAAAATGTCTGCATACATTGGAATACCTATGGCTGTAGCGATGAAAACAGAGAATGGATTATTGTCCCCCAAAACCATCGTGATGAAACTTTGTGGGATATATCCGTGGATGAATGCTCCAATACCCACACCAATGATAACGTAAGGCCAGACACGATGAATGATTGTTGTTACCTGATCTTGTGCATAGTGTATACGTTCTTTACGACTCATTCTCGTGGTTAATCCATCATCACACATGACGATCATGGATTCTTCTTTTTGACGGACGAAATCTTCGACATAGGCTTCAAGCTTTAATGCACTGATCAATGAACCAGAGAAGATAGCAATGATCAATCCGACAAGAACATAGGCAATCGCTACATACCAATTGAAGATACTTGCGAGCAAGATCACTGATGCCAAATCAACGAGGGGGGAGGATATGAGAAAACTAAATGTCACTCCAATCGGTAAACCGGCTTTTGTAAACCCAATAAAAATGGGGATCGAAGAGCATGAACAAAAGGGTGTAACCGTACCTAAAAGCGCACCAAGCGTATTTGCCCAAAACCCATTCACTTTGGCCAATATGCTCCGAGTTCTTTTAGGAGTGATCCATGATTGTATGTAAGATGCAATAAAGATTAAGATGGTTAAAAGTAGAAAGATTTTAATTACATCATAAAAGAAAAAGATCAAACTTTGTGTATAAATAGCTTCAGGATTGAGCCCTAGGAGATCAATAAAAAGCCGACGAATGAGTTCGTCAAGCCATAACATCTTTAAAAATTGATCATTGATGAACTGAAACACGGCATCCTCCAAGCTCAGTGATCTGAGTTTTTTTAAGTTCTTGCAAGAAATCGATTAACTCATCAATCTTTTCCACATTCACTTGATGTTTTTTCCAAGTGCCTTCTTTGTGAGTAGTCGTCAATCCACTATCACTTAAAAGCTTCAGATGATGAGATAGTGTGGGTTGTGTGATGGGTAATCCTTCAATCAATGTACACCCACAGGTTTCTCCTGAGAGTAAACGTTTGAGAATCGTTAAACGATGTGGATCACTTAAGACTTTGAATAGTTCAGCTTTTTCTTTCATTATTTTCCTCTTATATCGAAAACTATCTATATTGATGATTATCTATATTTAGGATATTTGATATGACTTAAAATGTCAATAAGAAAAGCCGTTTTCACGGCTTATCGTATCTTCTTCGTCTTAAAAATTCGCATCGCATTCATCACAGCTAAAATGGATACCCCTACATCCGCAAAGATAGCTAACCACATGCTTGCATACCCTAACGCACCAAAGATTAAGACAACCCCTTTAATTCCCAGGGCAAAGAAAATGTTTTGAAAAACAATGCGCATGGTTTTTCTCGCGATTTGATGGGCTATCAGAACTTTTTCAGGATCATCGTTCATAATGACGGCATCCGCAGCTTCAATCGCGGCATCACTGCCAATTCCACCCATAGCGATCCCAAGATCAGCTGTGGCTAAGACTGGTGCATCGTTAATTCCATCGCCAATAAACGCCACACGTTTTTCTTGTTTTATCGCATCCACGATGCGAATTTTATCTTCAGGAACGCAATTTGCATAGTAGTCATCAAGCCCTAGTTGAAATGAAACATCCTTCGCTGCTGACTCATAATCCCCTGAAACCATACTGACTAATTTATGTCGCTTCAATAAATGTTCAACCGTTTTTTTCGCTGAGGGTCTTACCGTATCTTTAATCACGATATATCCCATAAACTCTTGGTTAGCTGCAACATAAACAATCGTTCCCATTTCATGAGTTTTCATGTATTTAATATGATATTCATCGAGCAAACGTTCATTACCTACAAGCAGATGAATGCCTTTGTAGTTTGCACGAATCCCTTTCCCAGCAAGTTCTCTAATGGTTAAAACGTGTTTATCTTCAGGTTTCTTACCATAAGCATCTAAAATGGATTTTGCAATCGGATGATTAGAGTGATATTCCGCATGTGCTGCATACTCCATAATCAATTCAGGTTCTCCTGATACGATTTGAGCGACATGGAATTTGCCTTCGGTTAATGTTCCAGTCTTATCAAAGACAAAATGTTCAATGCTTGATAGAGCCTCTAAGTCACTTCCACTTTTGAAGAGAATACCTTTGCTTGATGATGAACCAATTCCTGCAAAAAATGATAAGGGAATCGAAAGGACTAAAGCACATGGACAACTGATCACTAGAAAGATTAGTGCACGTTTCACATAAATGGTAAGGAGACTAGCATAACTTACTTCTTGGATCAAAGACATAACGATAGGAACCATAAAAGCAAGAATTAAAGCTAAACCAACCACAATCGGTGTGTAGTATTTTGCGAACTTGGTCATAAACTTTTCAGTTTTCGCTTTTTTCATCTGATTATTTTCGATGAAATCGAGAATTTTATGTACGGTTGAGTTTTGAAACTCTTTCATGACTTGTACACGAATAAGCCCTGATAGATTAATAGATCCTGAAACAACTTCAATACCTTCGTAGGCATCTCTAGGCATGGCTTCACCTGTGACTGCTGATGTATCCAACCACGAACTACCTTCGGTGACAATCCCATCCACAGGAACTTTTTCTCCAGGTCTAACGACGATGATATCACCTACAACAAGCCCTTCAGGAAGTGTATCGATCATCCCCTCTGAGGTAAGTCGATGGGCTGTTGTTGGTTTGATATCCATAAGTGCTTTGATGTCTTTTCTTGATTTGCTGACAGATAAATCTTGTAAATACTCACCGATGCGATAAAAGAACATCACTGCAATCGCTTCGACATATTCAGTGATGACAAGCGCACCAAGGGTTGCGATCATCATTAAGAAGTGTTCATCAAAGATTTGACCACGAAGGATATTTTTATATGCTTTGAGGATAACCTTGTGTCCAAAAATCACATAGGATGCTAAAAAGAAAATAATACGTATGATTTGAATCACGAGAACATCAATACCTGTGAGAAGGAACGCAAGGAACGCGATGAATAGACCCGCACCATACATCATCCATTCTTCTCGACTCATTTTGGATTCATCGTGTTGAAAAGCTTGATCAATATCGAGAACTTTCACATCGTTTTCTACAGTTTGTGCTATTTTTTCCAAATGTTTTGCAGTGACTAAATGAGGTTCACCCACAACGATTAACTTCTCTTTAGCAAAATCAAGATGCACCTGAGTAATCCCTGGAACTTTTTTGATTTCTTGTTCTATTTTTAGTGCACAATTTGCACAATCCACTTTCTTAATAGTATATGCTTTTTTCATCGATGTTTCACCTCACTCACGTGAGCTAATGCTTGATTAAAAATGAGATGAACGTGTTCATCATCGAGTGAATAAAAAACGGTTTTCCCTTCTTTTCGATGGCGTACAAGTTGATTCATTCGTAGCAATTTTAGTTGGTGTGAGACAGCACTTTGTGTCATGTCAAGAACGATGGATAGATCACATACACAAAGCTCCTGTTTCTCTAATGCATATAGAATTTTTATACGTGTTGGATCGGATAAAAGCTTAAAAATCATTGACACGCCTTCCAGTTTATGTTGGTCGAGTAAATGTTTCTGAACTTCTTTGATTTTATCTTCATGAATAATGATGGCTTCACATCGATCTTTGTCCATACACATCTCCTATATATGAATGTTTGCTCATATATTCATTTATATTTTATCATATTCATGTATAAAAGAAAAGCCTATCTAACGATAAGCTTGAGAAATTAAATATAGATCCGCGAGTACTATAGCTAACGCATTCTCTAACACGATACCCGCACGTCGTGCAATCGCTACATCATGTCGTCCACCAATGATGAGTTCGCTCACTTTTCCTTCATTAAAATCATAGGTTTCTTGTGGTTTCCCAATCGAGGATGTCGGTTTAATCATCACACGGAATACCAAATCATTTCCATTGGATATACCTCCTGTGACACCACCACTACGGTTGGTTTTCGTTCTTCCCTCTTGATCGATGATGAGATCGTTGGTTTCGCTACCCATGGCATCAATTCCACGAAAACCTAAACCAAATTCTACACCTTTAACCGATGGGATTGAAAACATCATTTTGGCGATTTCAGCATCTAATTTCTGAAAAAAAGGTTCACCTAGACCTACGGGAAGACCTTGAGCTTTGACTTCAATAATACCGCCTACTGAATCCTTTTGTTCAGCAATCTTAAGCAAATATTCATCGATTTGTCGCATATTTTTTAATGTCCCTAGCTGGATTAGCTCATGAGAAAGCTTGTATGGGATGACCATTTTTGCAACCGCTCCAGCGGCAACAATTGCCGCAGTTAATCGACCCGAAAAACGTCCTCCACCTCGATAATCATGAAAGCCTTTGTATTTTTTACTTGCAACAAAGTCCGCATGTCCAGGACGAGGATGTGTTTTTAAATGCTCATAATCTTGACTTTTTATATTGGTGTTTTCAATCATTAGATGGATAGGAGACCCGGTACTTTTCCCATTAAATACACCAGAAAGTATGTTGACAACATCCTCTTCTTTTCGTGGTGTAGTTCCGATAGCTCCTGGCTGTCTTTTCTTCATGTCGTTTTCAATCATTTGCATATCGATATCAATCCCTGCAGGCATACCATCAACGATGACGCCAATGGCGGATTGATGAGATTCACCATATAGGGTAATTCTAAACAATGTTCCATAATTATTCATGATAAATCACGTCCTTCAACTCTTTTAGCCATGCATCACTGAGTTCAATGGTTCGATTAAACCAAATCTCTTCACTCTTCATCGCTTGGATGATGAGCATCATCAATCCATTGTAAGCTTTTTTAGCATCTTTCATGAGTGTTGTCGTTTCGGGATTATAGATCAAATCAATCACGACTTTATCTTTCACTAACTGTTTTGGTAAAACAGACTCATGACTTTT
>CAYLLL010000061.1:0-5846 GCA_964384655.1 uncultured Mariniplasma sp.
ATGAAGCGAATCCGGAGCGGAACATTGCCAAGGAGTTTGAGGATAAAGACACTGCCATGGCAGCATCCGTCTTAACGTGTGCGATTCAATTTGATGATAAGATTTATGGATTTATTAATCTTGATAATTTAACAAACATAGAAGCTTTTGATGATCAAGATAAACTGTTGATCAAGCATTTAGCATCACAAATTGAAATCGCCCTCAATAATCATCATCTTGTCGAAGAGATTTACAAGTTGTCACAGTATGACTCATTGACTGGCGCGTACTCAAGAGAACATTATGACAAGACGATTCAATCATTGATGAATCACCATGATGCATCACTTTGCTTAGCTATCCTTGATGTCAATGATCTAAAGAAAGTGAATGACACATTTGGTCATTCATCGGGCGACCAATATCTTGTTCACTTCGTTCAATTGATCAAGCGTCATCTCACCACGAAAGATTCACTTTATCGTACTGGGGGAGATGAGTTTGTCATCATCATGCCAGGTGGTAAACTACAAGATGGCATTAAGCGACTCGATAAAATTCATGAGGATGTCAAGATTTCACCATTCTTCATCGATGGGCAATCTATCCCTATTGAGTTTGGTTCAGGGGTGGCTCACTACAAGGATGATCATGAAGATTTACAAATGGTGATCCGTATCGCTGATAAGCGCATGTATCAGGATAAACGCGAACGTAAATATCTACCTTAAGAGAAGAGGAAAATTCCTCTTTTTTTACTCTTTGAAACTTTTTTCCAATGAATAAACGATAAAATAACGGTGTAAATGACGAGAATTTATGAATTAGGGAGAATCTTATGAAAAAGTTTGTGTTTTTTGCACTTATGATGTGCATCTTCATCCTCTCATCGTGTGGAGAGAAACCCATTGAATGCGAGGCGGATGAAGAATTAATTGATGGTGTGTGTGAAGTGATCAAAACACCGTTTGAACAAACGTTTGACAGGATGGCAGTCCTCAATAACTATACCTTAGACATCACGATCCAACAGTTTGCAGATGTCTATGCCATGACACTTGAAGTCGATCAAGAAAACGCGACATTTGAGATGGACGGACAAAAAGAATATTATCACCATGAGAATGGGATATGTACGTATTACTATCCCGTCGGTGATGGATATCGCATGGAAGTGATTGCGTGTGGTGAACCTAATGCATCCTATGATTTCTTTCACGCCTTAGAACCTTCATGGTTTTTAGAAGTGGATGGGAAATATTTCCTAAACTCAGAGTTTTACAGCGAGGTTGCTTCACTTTTTCAAACTGAAATTGAAGGTAGTACACTTTCCAATCTCGAACTCATTTTAGGTGAAACTTATTTTGAAGAAATCATCTTTGATGTTCAAGTGGGCGATGTATTTTATCGGTTTAACATCGCATTTGATCTCATTGGAACCACTGAGATCACACTCCCCAGTGTGTAGGAGGTCTATGATGAAAAAAGTACTTTCATTATGCTTGTTAATCATCCTCTTTTTAGCCTTTACCGGACAAACCGTTAATGCTGAAATGCGTTTGACGACCTCACTTAAAGAAACCAATTATGTTGATGGTGTTAGACATACCAAAATTGTGGGACAGCTGGAGTACGATGGTGTCGTTTCCAATCAGGTCATCAACTATTTAGGAGCGAATGTTGCGACATTCAGTGATCTCAATGTCGTTGTAGGTGATAACTATAAACCTCATGATAGTTGGGGACGTGGTACCCTTTTAGGGCATATTGAGGACATTCATTCGCGTTATGATAATTACGAAGTGATCGGTGGGGTGAATGGTGATTTCTACAACACATCACAGACGAACCTAAACGGTCAACCTCAAGGCATCTATATTAGAAATTTCGAAACGATCGCATCAGGTGTCGTGTCATCTCGACCTGCTGCGGGATTTAAAGATGATGGAACCGTCGTCTTTGGTGTGCCATGTTATCAAGGATATAGCCTTTTAGTTTATGATGAAGATGGAGCATTAAAAGAAGAAGTTCCTGTCGAAAGAATTAATAATTTACCCACGAGTAATGAAAACATCACCGTCTATTTTGATAACTACGATTTACCCATTTCAACGACAGCAAATAAAGTGGTGATTGATGCGAAAGAAACAAAGATGGATGGTGTTCGCTATTTTGGTAGCGGAATTCTAGATCGACAAACCGATGCGGATCTCAGTGTGGATGATCATACATTCGTGATCGTCGGTCATGACTTTAATGAAGACGAATTTATCACTGAAGTGGATTATGTCGTCGTCCAACGGAAACCTGGATGTGGATTTGAAGATGTACGATTTGCTTTAGGTGTTTACGATGAAATCGTGATTGAAGGAAACGCCGTGACACATCTTGACTACGGTCTTGATCCCGAATGGAAACACCCTAGAACCGCGATTGGTCAAAAAGAAGATGGAACCGTCTTTTTCGTGACCGTGGATGGACGAAATAAACCTCTAGGCATGGATGGTGTGAATCTTTATGAACTTGCACAAATCATGGTCTATTTTGGTGCCTATCGTGCGTTTAACATCGATGGTGGTGGATCCACGACGATGGCATTAAAAAACGAAGAGGGAACCTATGATATCATGAATACTCCTTCAGATGGCACGGTGCGTGCCGTCACCAACGGTGTCTACTTAGTGAAAGGTGAACACATTCCAAGACCTAATCCCGTGGGCTTCCCTGATCCAAGAATTAAGCTCGATCGTCCTTTAAATCTTTATGTCGATCAAGCAGGTGATCTCAGATTTGATCCTGTACAACATAGTCTATCTTATATGGTCAGCATCAATGGTGAACTCATAGATAACGAGGATACCTCGATGTCACTCGATTTAGCTCCTGGTGAATACGTCATCAAAGTACGCGCGCTGGCTGATCAAATCAACTACAAACACAGTGATTTTTCTGAGGAATTTATTCTCATCGTAAGACCTGAAGATATCAATCATTTTATCGATGCACTCAAAGAGTTTTTAATGAGAGAAACACAATCATCTTAAATGTATAGACAAGATAAGGATGATGCGATATAATAAGACTGAGGTGTCACAATAAACTATGCAACCATTCACATTTAACCAACATCCCAAACATCATCTATCTTTAGATCCTGAGTATCTTCCAATCGTCTTAGCATTTACTGCCTTTGAAAAAGCGGTCAATGAAGACAAGAATTCAACGAGGGTAGGGATTGCATTAGAGCGAAGTCAAGGTCAAATCGCGACATATGAAACGCGTGTCTTTTCAGATATAAGTTACCATGAGGTGAATATTCTTTATATTGAGCGATTAGTCAAAACATTATTATGGCTTAAAGGTGGATTTAAGGTCTATATTGGGGGTCCCAGTTACCTTGGAGAAGCCATTAAGAAGATATATTCAGAACATGGCACTCGAAGCTTTGATCAGGCTTTTATGAGTCGTGTCTATGAGAAGCCTTTTGACGTTGTGGTTACCACGTATGAACGATTACCGAAGGCAAATGAATTCTCAAAACCGATTGGACGACATTTAGAAGGTCATCGGATTGGATTCGACGCAGGTGGATCCGATAGAAAAGTATCCGCGGTGGTGGATGGAAAAGTGATTTACTCAGAAGAAATTGTATGGCACCCTAAACTCCAACGTGACCCTAACTATCATATTGAAGGCGTCAAAGATTCACTGATGCGTGCAGCATCAAAAATGGAACGCGTGGATGCGATTGGTGTCTCTGCTGCTGGGATCTATATCGATAACAAAACGATGGTCGGATCACTTTATATCCTTGTGAATGACGAAGACTTTAATGATAAAATTAAAACGATGTATATCGATATCGCAAAAGAGATGGGAGATATTCCTATCGAAGTCGCGAACGACGGCGATGTCACCGCACTTGCCGGTGCGATGAGTTTGAATAAACATCAAGTCCTTGGCATTGCCATGGGAACCTCAGAAGCGGCAGGTTATGTCGATGAATTTGGCAATATTACGGGTTGGCTTAACGAACTCGCATTTGTCCCGGTGGATCTAAACCCTCACGCGGAAATCGATCCATGGTCGAAAGATCGTGGGGTAGGCGTTGAATACTTCTCACAAGAAGCAATCATTAAACTTGCGAAAGCAGCTAACATAGAACTTGATGAAGATTTATCGCCAGCGAATAAGCTCAAAGTCATCCAAGAAATGATGTCTTATAGAGACCCAAAAGCCGAAGAAATCTATCAAACGATGGGTGCCTATTTAGCGTATGGTGTGGCGTATTACAGCATGTTCTATAAAATCCGTGTGGTCCTCATCTTAGGACGAGTCACCTCAGGTAAAGGTGGAGAAATCATGCTTGAAGTTGCCAAAGGGATTTTACATGATGAATTTCCAGATTTGGCATCGACGATTGATCTCGTGTTGCCCGATGAAAATAATCGAAGAGTGGGCCAATCGATTGCTGCTGCCAGTCTTCCAGAAATCAAGAAATGAGGGATAAGATGAAACTTAATAAAGCTGTAGCATCATGGTATATACCCGATAATAAACCGCTTGATGAAGCGATTAAACGCACAACGCACATGTCCATTGCTGCTCATCAAGATGACATTGAAATCATGGCTTACGATGGAATATTGCAATGCCTAGGAAAAGAAGACGCATGGTTTTTAGGTGTAGTTGTCACGAATGGTAGCGGGTCTGCACGGGATGGAATTTATAAGGATTTCACAGACAATCAAATGATTGAAGTCAGACGTCTCGAACAAAAAAAGGCAGCGATGATCGGAGAATTTGGTGCACTTGCGTTACTCGAATATACCAGCAAAGAAACCAAAGATCCCAAGAATGAAGAGATCATCGATGACTTAGAAAGAATGTTATTACTCGCAAAACCCAATATTCTTTATACCCATAATCTTGCGGATAAACATGACACGCACATCGGGGTAACCACCAAAGTGATTCAAGCGTTAAGAAGATTACCCAAAGATATACGTCCCCAAAAAGTTTATGGCTGTGAAGTCTGGAGAGATCTTGATTGGATGCTTGATCATGAAAAGGTTCAATTCAATGTTTCGGGTCATCCCAATCTTGCTCAAGCCTTAGTCGAAGTATTCGATTCACAAATCGTCGGTGGAAAGCGTTATGATCTAGCGACGATGGGTCGTCGAGCAGCGAATGCAACCTATGCAACTGCACATAAGGTGGATCGTGCTGATCAAATCATCAACGCCATGGATTTAACCCCACTCATTGAAGATGATCAACTCGATATCATAGATTACACAACAGCCTATATCGACCGTTTCAAAAAGGATGTCTTTGATCGAATCAAGAAGATGATTGAATAAAGCCGCTTAGGCTTTTTTCTTTTTTAATCGAACATATTTTCCTAAACTTGAAAAAACAAACCTCAAATCTTAGAAATCCTATTCAACAGACGTTATCTATGATAAGTTTATAGTGAGACATTCTTTCATCTAGAGGTTTAATATGAAAATTATTACGTGTATCAAGCAAGTTCCTGCATCATCCAATGTTCAAGTCGATCCCAAAACAGGTGTATTGATCCGGGATGGGAATAACGTGAAAATGAATCCTTATGATCTTTATGCTCTGGAGGCATCTTTTGAACTTAAAGAACGTTCCTCAGATGCTTTTGTTCATGCGATATCCATGGGACCACCTGCAGCAAGCCAAGTCCTTTATGAAGCGATCTATATGGGAGCGGATGCTGGAACACTCATCAGTGATCGCCGTTTTGCTGGAGCGGATGTGCTAGCCACATCCTATACCCTCAGTCAATTGATCGCGCATATCGGATCTTATGATGTCATCATCTGCGGTAAACA
>CAYLLL010000062.1:0-2373 GCA_964384655.1 uncultured Mariniplasma sp.
CTGAACTTTCTGAAGTATTAACCTCTGAATTCGTATTACTGGCGAAGACTAAAGGTTTATCTCATACCCAAGCTGTCCTTAGACATGCGATTCGTAATTCACTCGTTCCCATGGTTCCAATCATTATTGGATCCTTCGCAGGTCTTCTTGGTGGATCGTTCATTTTGGAATCTGTTTATGCGATTCCAGGGGTTGGACGTATCACACTCCAAGCATTAGCTGCAGGTAACTATGACTACAACGTCATTATGGCATCCAGTGCATTTTATGGCGTCATCGGTTTATCAACCGTCCTTATTGTGGACCTCTCTTATGGTATTATCGATCCACAGATCAGAATGGGGGCTAGAAAATAATGAGCCAAAAAGAATACTCAAAAGACTTATTTAAACTCGTTCAAGAAAACGAGAGACTCCTTGACAAACCCCTGAAAACGAAACAACTTACTTATTTTCAAGATGCGATGATTCGCTTCACAAAGAATAAGTATAACGTGATTGCTACCGTGATTCTAGTCATCTTTATTTTGATGTCTATTTTCACACCGATCATCACACCCAAAGAGCTCTACACGCAGACAAACTCAACGCTAACCACGCTTCCACCACGTGTACCTCTACTTGAAAAGTTGGGGATCTTGGATGGAACGAAAGAATTTAGAGATCAGCCGATTGATTACGATACGATTGACCCTGAAACTGGGTTAGGATATCCAACGACTGGTTTCCAAGTCGACTTTATTCAGTTAAACACACTCACCAATAGTATCATCGTCGGTAGTGAACGTGATGCCAAATACGTGGGTGGAACCAATGAACTTTTTGTCAACGCAGATAAGAACGCGTATTCCATTGTATCTCCTGCTCAAATTAGCTTCTTTACAGGCTATTACATCGAAATCGATGTGAATGCTATGGATACTAATGGCGTACTTAACGTTTATTTTGCATCAAGCAATCAATCCAGTGCATACGCTGACTGGAGCGAACTCACCTTTTTAGGAACAGTGGATCAAGAAGGATTAACGACCATCAATGCGATGGACGTGCTTTCCAATGGTCAAACCGGTTATCTCGTGCTAAAGCATGAATTACCCGCTGTGTCCACATCTGGGAATGAACTCATTTCACTCAATAGCGTCGCTGTTCTTGATGGTACAGGAACTCCTGCATCCTTCTATGACGGTTATCCTTTATCCACGTTCACCTTATTTGCATTAAGCAATGGTCTTGAAAATGGTCGTTATCTCCGTAAAAATGCCGAAATGACGGTTGCAACCTTCCGTTATGATATGTATGGTGCACTTTTTGCGGATAAACCAAGAACGATTGGTGAAGTCGAATACCTCCGTATCCTAGAAGAAAATCCAGGTATGGCGGATACGATTGTCTTGGATGATGAAAATCCAGATACCGCATGGACCTTTGGTGAAGGCTTCCCATTAACCGCTGTCACAGACATCGATAGAATTAAGATTGGACCTACATGGTACACCAATTATAAAGTAATGATGAACGGTGCGTATGAATTAGGTTTTGAAACGACACCATTCTTCCTATTTGGTACAAACGTCTTTGGACAAGACTTATTCACCTTGATTTGGTTAGGTCTTAGAACCTCATTACTCCTTGGTTTCATGGCAGCAGTCGTCAATATTATCGTCGGTGTCATCTGGGGAGCAACCAGTGCTTATTACGGTGGTCAAGTCGATATTCTTATGGAAAGATTTACCGATATTTGGGGTAGTTTCCCACAAATTACGATGATCGGGATCATTACTGTCCTGATCGGACCAGGTTTCACTGCCTTGTTCATCTTCATGGTCTATGATGGTTGGATTGGCGCCGCGAAGATTACGCGTTCGCAGTTCTATCGCTATAAAGGTCGTGAATATGTGCTTGCTGCACGTACACTGGGTGCATCAGACCGTCGAATTATCTTCAAGCACATTTTACCGAATGCGCTTGGTACGATCATTACCCGTGTTATCCTAAGTATTCCTTCTGTTATTTTCCTTGAAGTTAACCTTTCCTTCTTAGGCTTTGGTATCGGTAACGGTCAAGCATTAAAGATAGGGCCAATCACCTTAACCGGTACATCGATTGGGGTTATTTTGAATGATGGTCAACAACAGATTTTTGCAGGTAACCTTTGGTTAGTCATCTTCCCAACCATTATTACATCCATCCTTATGATCACATTCAACATGTTTGGTAACGCGTTGCGCGACGCGCTTAATCCACAATTAAGAGGTAGCTAACCATGAATAAAGAAAGAATATTAGAAGTCAAAAACTTAACGGTATCCTTTAAGACACCTAATGGATTGGTTCGTGCCGTTCGTGATGTCTCCTTCGATCTCTATAAGGGTGAA
>CAYLLL010000062.1:2476-5837 GCA_964384655.1 uncultured Mariniplasma sp.
TTGGTGAATCAGGATCTGGTAAATCTGTAACCAATCGTGCCATCATGGGCATTCTCGCGCGCAATGCTATCGTTGATGATGGTGAAATTTTGTACCGTAATCAAGATTTAACGAAATTATCTGAAGATAACTTCCATCTCATTCGTGGGAACAAAATTGGGATGATCTTCCAAGATCCACTTTCAAGTTTGAACCCCATCATGAAGATTGGTAAGCAAATCACTGAAGCGATGCTCGTCAATGGCGACAGAATGAAAGGTCGTTTCAAGGATCTTTTCCATAATGAGTATCACGATTACTTGAATATGGTCACACGCATTGAACTCACCAAAAAAGATTTGAAAAACAAAATCTATGAAACAAACATGGATAGTGAATTGAGTCGTGACCAAAAGAAAGAAAAAATCGCCAACTACAAGAAACATAGTGCGACATTAATTCAAGAATTCAAGAGTAAACTTCCTGAGCTTAAACAACGTTATTTAGCGAAGAAAGCAGAAGCTAAAGCACAAATCACTAAAGAAAAGGCTCAAATCACTGCAGAAAAGAATCAAGCATTTGCAGCACTTCAACAAGAATATAACACCAAGAAGCAACAGGTTTCTCAAATGCAAAAGAGTGATCCTGCGTATTTACGTGGTATGAAAGAACTTGAAGAACTTCGGACAAAGATCAGCGATAATCATGAAGCTTTCACTCGTCGCTTTAAGGTGACCAAGCGTGAAGCCTATGAAAAAGCGATCAGCATCATGCAAGAAGTGGGAATTCCTGAACCTGAAAAGCGGTTTAATATGTATCCATTCCAGTTTTCTGGTGGGATGAGACAGCGTATTGTTATTGCGATTGCCTTGACGGCAAATCCTGAATTACTCATTTGTGATGAGCCAACCACTGCGCTTGATGTGACCATTCAAGGACAGATTTTAAACCTGATTAAAGATATCAAAAAAGAACGTGACCTTTCGGTTATTTTCATCACGCATGACCTAGGTGTTGTTGCAAACATGGCCGACCGTGTCGCCGTCATGTATGCTGGGAAAATTGTCGAATATGGAACACTTCATGATATCTTCTATGAACCTAAGCATCCTTACACATGGGCACTGTTATCCAGTGTTCCAGACCTTGATACCAAAGATAAGTTACTTTCGATTCCTGGAACACCTCCAGACATGCTTTTCCCACCTAAGGGCGATGCATTTGCCGATCGTAACCAATTTGCATTAAAGATCGATTTTGAAGAACAACCTCCGTTCTTTAAAGTCAGTGACACGCATTATGCGGCCACATGGTTGCTGCATCCAGATGCGCCACAAATCGAAATGCCAAAGATTCTCCAAGAACGTGTTGCACGGTATAAACAAGAACTCAAAGAAGGCGTTGTTATTGAGAACCGTTTGAAGAGTGCTCACAGAATCAAACCAGAAAGTGCAGGTGAGAAAAAGTGAACACAGAACGTGAAGAAATATTAAAGGTTGTTGGTTTAAAACAATACTTTAAATCTGGATCTGGTCGTAATAAACTCGTCAACAAAGCCGTTGATGACATCACATTTTCCATCTACAAAGGTGAAGTATTTTCCCTCGTAGGTGAATCCGGGTGTGGAAAAACGACGACTGGACGTACGATTATTAAACTTTATCAATCCTCTGGTGGTGAAGTTTATTTCCATGGAACACGTATCGTCAGTGACGTGAAAGCAGCGAAAGAAGCGTTCCAACTTAAGATGGATCAAATCAATGAAGGAAAACTTCGTGAAACTGCTGAAATTAAGGAACTGTTAGATAGTGGTCGTCTTTCACAAGAAGACTTCAAAGCACGCCAAGAAGCGATGTTAAAGCGTTATAGTGATGAAGCGAGAGATGCACAAGAAATCTATCGTCAAGCGAAGCGTGATCGCCGTTTTGAAACCATCAAAGATATTGAAGGAATGAAGGCGAAAAATCAACTTGAAACCTTCCCACAATATCATCAAATTTTAGATAAGTATGTTCGCTATGACCAAGAGACCACAGAATTTATTGAACTCTATCGATCGAAGATTGACAAGCAAAAAGACTATCTGGATCGTGCCGTACAATCCGGCGATAAAGAACAAGTTCGTCTCGAAAAGGTTAAACTTCAAGAACTCAATAATGAGCTCAAAAAGTATGAAAAAGAACTTAAACTTAGTGAACTTCGTAAGAAACAAGATATCGACAACTTGCGTTATAGCTTAACGCATAAGAATCGTCTCTTAATGCGTCGTATGCAGATGATTTTCCAAGATCCTATCGCATCACTTAACCCCAGAATGACTGTTAAAGAAATCATTGCTGAAGGATTAAGAATCAATGGCGTTAAGAACGAAAAAGAAATCGAAGAACGCGTTAACCAAGCCCTTAAGACGGTAAATCTCGTCCCTGAACATGCGAGCCGTTATCCTCATGAATTCTCTGGTGGACAACGTCAACGTATTGGGATTGCTCGCGCACTTGTCGTTGAGCCTTCCTTCATCATCGCAGACGAACCGATCTCATCACTTGACGTGTCGATTCGTGCACAGATCATTAACTTACTCAATGAACTTCGTGAAACGAAAGGCATCACCATTATGTTTATTGCCCATGACTTGTCTGTCGTTAAGTACTTTAGCGATCGCTTAGCCGTGATGTATTATGGACATATCGTTGAAATGGGTGAAAAAGATTTAGTCTTTAACAACCCACTTCATCCATACACCCTTTCACTCATGGATTCAATTCCACTACCTGACCCCGAGTATGAAAAGCGCCGTGGTCGTACGGTACGTTACAATCCTGCAGAACATCATGATTATTCTAAGGAAAGCCCAACCCTTCGTGAAGTTGAGCCAGGACACTTTGTGCTCTGCAACACGGAAGAATTTGAACGTTATCAAGCAAAAATCAAGAAGTGAAGATCGTTCGGTTGATCTTGCTCTATCTGGGCATGCTTGCACTTGCTTTCCTTGTTCATGTTGCAGTCTATCGTTTTGCATTTACTGCTGAAAATGTATCGAATGCACTATTTGTCGTCGGGATTATCCTTTTCTTGCCTTCGGTGGTGGCGATTACCGCAGCCTATGAAATCTTTCATGGCATTCGCTATGTCGCACGTGTGATCGTCAACCCTCAATTTCGCAAGGAATATCCCCAATTCAAAGATTACAAAGAGGATAAGACAGGTAAAGTAAAGACAACCATCTTCTTTGAAGTGCTTCTCGCATCATTCATTCTCCTCATCATGTCCTATATTTTCTCATGGGTGGCGATGGCATGAGTGATGTCGCAAAGATTAACCGTCAATTTCTCATCTTATTCATCACCTTCATTTCCTTAGCGGCAGGTGCTGTCGTGGGGAT
>CAYLLL010000063.1:0-5828 GCA_964384655.1 uncultured Mariniplasma sp.
ATGATAAAGACCTTGGGTAATCGATAATGGGAGTGCATGATCATCTTTGATCAGATAGATGATAGGATGAATTCCATCAGCAGACAGATGAACTTGGTGATCATCTTGATATGACACGTGAAACCCTAAGATGTCTTGGTAAAACGCTAAAGATCTTGGGATATGCTGAATAAGTAATTGAATCGACTGTATGTGCATGATCTGATGGTTGTGGAATGGATGCATAACAACACCTCCTACCCTCATTTTATAACGAAATAGAAAATATCAACAAAAAACGTAAAAGATAGAAACAAATACTTAAATAAATTAAAAAATTAAAGTAAAATACAGGAATTTCTGTACTAGATTTGCTATAATACACCTCGGATATGGAGGTATTATCTATGAAAATTGAAATATGGTCTGATTTTGCCTGTCCTTTTTGTTACATCGGAAAAACACGATTTGAACAGGCTCTCGCATCGTTTAAACATCGGAATAAGGTGGATATTGTCTATAAGGCGTATCAGTTAAATCCAGATGCACCCAAAATCATGATGGGTAGTGCATTGGATGCTTTTGCGAAAAGTCATCATATGACCAAAGAACAAACCAAAGAACGATTTAAGATGTTTACGCAAAACGCGAAAACGGTTGGTCTTGAATATAACTACGATATCATTCAAATGACAAACACGTTTGATGCACATCGTCTCGCCAAATGGGCAAATACTTTTGGGAAAGAAGAGACGATCACCTCTCGTTTGATGAAAGCATATTTTACCGAGGGTCAAAACATCGCGGATATACAAACTCTTGTCAATCTTTCTAAGGAAGTTGGACTGGATGCAAAGGAAGCAGAAAAAGTTCTACGAAACAATGAGTATAGCGACCTCGTTAAAGATCAACAACAAGAAGCAAGACAACTCGGTGTTCAAGGTGTTCCTTTCTTCGTGATCAATCGTAAATATGGAATATCTGGTGCACAGCAAACCGACTATTTTGTGCGTGCACTAGAACAAATTTGGGCGGAAGAAAATCCTTTGAAGACACTTGAAAATCAAGATGAACATGCAGCGTGCGACCACGATGAATGTGGGTTTTAATATAACCAATGTAACATTTATTGATTATAATCACTTTCGGATTTATTTTGATTGCTTTTCCACATAAACAGTGATACAATCTCTCCTAGAAATGATGAAAAATTACCGTTTTTCTAAGTTTCCAAGGAGATTTTATTATACTTAACCTGCATCGCAAATTTCTCATTTTATTGTTGGCGATTTCAACCATGCTTTTCAACTTTGGCATGTCTTTTGCCTATTGGGCATCCTCTATTTCTGGAGATAACGATGGAGGATCGGGGAGTGTCATTTTAGGGAATTGGTATGATGGGATCCCCATTTATACGATCGATGAATTGATTGATGTGATGAACATTAATGGAAACACAAACACCTATGTTCTTGCAAGAGACTTAGATTTCCAAAATCTAGCATATCCCACGTGGAATGATAATAAAAATACGATATTTAGCGGATCATTTGATGGAAATGGAAAAACCATCTCAAATCTCTCTTTAACAGACTATCGGGGTTTCTTTGGAATTCTTGAGGGTGCAACAATCAAAAATCTGACGCTGGATAATGTCAATATTAATTATACACTTGCAGATAATACGACTTCTGGAATCCTTGCTGGACGAATCCAAGGCACCGGTAATGTCATTGAAAATATCCGTATAAAGAACTCAAGTGGTACGAATACTTCTGTATTTGCTGGAGCCGTGGCAGGATACGTTTTTCCCACCTCAGGGACTGGCACACTCACCATGTCCAATGTGAAAGTCACAGCAACGACGATTACCGGAGGTTATTCAGGAAACACCTATGGCAATGGTGGACTGATCGGAACGATTGGATCCTTTACCGCAGACATCAGCGATGTTTACGTAGAAGCTACCGTGACATCCAACAGTTTAGCAAGTAGTGGCGGAATCATTGGTGCCGTTTTGACGACAACTACAGTGAACATCGATCGTGCCGTTGTGTTCGCCAATATCAGTGTTCTTTCTACCACTAATGATGCAACCGTTGGTGCTGGGGGTCTTGTCGGTCGAAACCAAGGGACGATGACCGCTGATGATACGTTCTATACTGGATTTTTAAGATCCTATGTGACGAGTGCGAACACCAATAGTTACACCGTGCGTTCAGGGATTTTACGAGCAACTGGCAACAACATCACATTTACCAATTCAAGAAGTGCTCAAATCACGATTTATCGACGCTCATCTAACCCATCAGTTCTCATCAATTCAAGCACACTCTACAATAAATTAACAGGTCAAAAAGCGACCTATTCGACTTCGGTTTATCAAACCAATCGTTCGAGTTTATCATCTTCGTGGTGGACGACCAATTACAGCAATATCACCTCCCTATCAGGTATATGGCAATATAATTCAACAACTTATCTTTATGAATTGATTGATTAGCCCCTTTTCAAGGGGTTTTTCTTATGTTATTCTAAAACATAGGAGGATACGTTATGAAATTCTTAGGTAATTTGATTTGGTTTATTTTTGGTGGTGCACTCGCTGCACTTGCTTGGCTTATTGCTGGATTATTACTGTGTGTGACCATCATTGGGATCCCCTTTGGAATCCAAGCATTTAAATTTGCGGGTCTTGTTGTCTTTCCCTTTGGGAAAGATGTCGATACCAACTTCTCTGAACATCCGATCGCTAATTTGATTTGGGCGATTATCTTTGGTTGGGAAATGATGCTGGGTTATCTTGGGATTGGTGTCGTATTTTGCATCACCATCATCGGAATCCCCTTCGGACTTCAATGGTTTAAACTCGCTCAACTCGCACTCTTCCCCTTTGGGGCAAAAATTCGTTAAAATCTACTTTTTTTGATTGACAAAGCATACCCTAAATGATAGAATGATATCGCGTGTGAAAGCACACCATAGTGGAAGAATGAAATTCATACCACATACTTATGTAAAGAAGGAGGTTGTGTCTCATGGCAAAAAAAGTTGTTAAAGTCGTCAAATTGCAGATTGCTGCCGGAAAAGCAAACCCAGCGCCACCTGTTGGTCCAGCATTAGGTCAAGCGCAAGTTAACATTCCCGCATTCTGTTCACAATTTAACGAAGCAACGAAAGATCAAATGGGATTTGTCGTACCAGTGATTATCTCGGTTTATGATGACCGTACATTCTCATTCGTCACCAAAACCCCACCCGCAAGCGACTTACTGAAGAAGGCAGCGAATATCACTTCTGGTTCAAAGAACGCGAAGAAAGATAAAGTAGCGACCATCACGAAGGATCAGTTAAGAGAGATTGCAACACGAAAGATGCCTGACTTAAATGCGTACACCGTAGAAGCAGCAATGAATATCATCGCAGGTACCGCACGTCAGATGGGCATCACGATTTCAGAATAATTTAGATCGCTAGCTATCTAAATTGTGGGAGGATATCCCGCTAGACCACATTTTAGGAGGAACAATATGAAAAGAGGAAAGAAATACCTAGAAGCGGCTAAACTCATTGACAAAACACAGAAATATGCTGTGGATGAAGCAATGGATTTAGTGAAAAAGACCTCTTATGTCAAGTTTGATGCGACTGTTGAAGCAGCATTCAGACTTAATGTCGACCCAAGAAAGGCCGAACAAAACTTAAGAGGCGCACTCGTATTACCTCATGGTACAGGTAAAGTTTCCCGCGTTGTTGTTATCGCACAAGGTGAAAAAGCAAAAGAAGCAGAAGCTGCTGGCGCTGATCACGTAGGTGCTCAAGAACTCATTCAAAAAATCGGCGCAGGCTGGTTTGAGTTCGATGTCATGGTGGCTACACCTGACATGATGGGACAACTTGGTAAACTTGGACGCATTTTAGGCCCTAAAGGCTTAATGCCAAACCCCAAGACTGGAACCGTGACGATGGACGTGGCTAAAGCAGTCAACGAAATCAAAAATGGTAAGATTGAGTACCGCACTGATAAGGTTGGGAACATCCATGCACCTATCGGTCGTGTGTCCTTCACACCCGAGAAGTTAAAGGAAAACTTAAAGACCCTTTACGATCAACTCAACCGTATCAAACCCACAACCGTTAAAGGTACCTACATGAAGTCGATTACCGTCACTTCAAGTATGGCTCCCGGCATTCGTGTGGATGAAGAATCCCTGAAGATCCGCGGTTAATACAAGACTTTAATTTAATCGCCAAAGACAGTAGGTGCGCTAGCTTAATTCCCTACCGAGGTATCTTAATCTATTTAGATTCGATCTCTCTTTTGTCTTTGGCAGAAGAGAGATTTTTCGTAAACGAAGGAGGCATTTCATGCAAAAAGCAATTTTAGAACGTAAGGTTGAATCCGTACGTGAACTAACCGAAAAGCTTGGACGTGCTACCACTGTTGTTGCCTTCGACTATCCTGGTTTGACCGTAGAAGCTTTCACAAAGCTCCGTCACCAGTTAAGAGAAGCAGGCTGTGATGTCACAGTCTACAAGAACAATATTTCGAGAAGAGCATCCATCGCCGCTGGATACGGTGCATTGGCAGACTCACTCGTTGGTGCGAAAGCATTAGCGATCAGCTACTCGGATGTTGTTGCTCCTGCAAAAATCTTATTTGATTTTGCGAAGGAAAACAAAGTTGTCCAAATTCAAGCAGGTATTGTTGAAGGAAAAGTTGTCAGCGTTGATGGCATCAATGCATTAGCGACCTTACCATCAAGAGAAACCCTACTCACCATGCTCGCAGTAGGTATGCTCACTCCAGTGAGAGAGCTCGCAGTTGGTCTTAATATGATCAGCAACCCAGAACAAGTATAATTAGGAGGAACAAACCATGGCAAAATTAACAAAAGCAGCATTTATTGAAGCATTAAAAGAAATGACATTATTAGAAATCAAAGAACTCGTTGATGGATTAAAAGAAGAATTCGGTATTGACCCAACTGCAGTATCTGCAGCACCTGCCGCAGCAGCAGCTGCAGCTGTTGAAGAACAAACAGAATTCAACGTAGTCCTCAAGACATTTGGTACAAACAAGATCGCAGTCATTAAAGTGGTTCGCGAAATTACTGGTTTAGGATTAGCAGATGCTAAGACTTTAACTGAAACTCCAAATGCGCTTATCAAGGAAAAGATTAAGAAGGAAGACGCAGAAGCCATTAAGAAGTCTTTAGAAGACGCTGGTGCAACTGTTGAAGTTAAATAACTTCTAATTCAAGCGAAGGATTAACCTGAGAATCGCTCTCGGGTTTTTTCGCTGTTAAACGGGGGACCCATGAGTCATTATTACACGAATGATCCTACCCTAGATCACGATGTAAAAACCTTTGATGTCGACATCAAAGGTCTTTCACTTCGTTTTTATACCGACAAAGGTGTTTTCTCAAAAGATGGACTTGATTTTGGAACACGTGTTCTCCTTGAATCCATCGAGCTGCCCTCCGGTATATCTTCTGTTATTGATATGGGATGCGGCTATGGTCCTGTCGCCATATATATAGCAAAAAAGTATCCAAACATCCGTATCCAAGGGTATGACATTAATGAGCGTGCCCTCGATTTAGCACGTAAAAATGCGCATTTAAATCAGGTCGACCACATTCATTTTGAAGCGGCTTTCTTATTTGAGCAAGTTCAGCAAAACGTGGATGTTATTCTCTCGAATCCGCCGATTCGGGCAGGAAAAATGACTGTATTTAAACTCTATGAGGATGCGTATCGGTTCTTAAATCCAGGGGGTTTACTCTATGTGGTTATCCAAAAGAAACAGGGAGCACCCTCAACGTTGGAGAAACTGAAGTCCT
>CAYLLL010000064.1:0-5813 GCA_964384655.1 uncultured Mariniplasma sp.
TCGATGGGGAAAGCGATGACGATCTTTATAAATCGCCATAACGTCTAAAATATCATTTCTTATGCTATAGAGTGGACTATAAAACTTTCTGAATAATGTTTGTAGGAATAGAAGATCAAACTGAATGTTATAGGCAATCAGTAAGGTCTTTTCGTCTTTATATAACTCAAAGAGTCGTTGGAAAGCTTCTTCTTGTGTGATACCATCACGAAGTAACATTTCATCGGTGATATGCGTGATTTCAGTAATCTTGGAAGAAAGAGGACGATCCGCCATCACCAAGGATTCAAATTCATGCGTTAGCACATAGTCGCCATTGATCTTTTCAAGGACAATGGCTCCAATTTCAATGATTTGATCTGTGAACCCATTGAGTCCAGTCGTTTCAAAATCAAACAATAAAACACGATCATGATTAAGCATGTTAAGCTCCTAACAAATAGAGTTCAAGCCCTAGTTTTTTATCAATTTTACCACTCTTGATGTCATAATCAAGTTTTGATAACTTCTTTAAGTGGTTTTCAAGTTGATTAAAGGGGATAGCTTGAGCATTTTTTACAAGATAATATGCACGACCACTCTTGATATGGAAGTGTTCTGCAATTTGATCTTGACGATAACCTTTATCTAATAACAATTTCGTATGCATGAGTTCTCTTACTTTCGCAACGATGTTATTCAATATGCGAAGTGGATCTTCATTTCTAGCGATGAGATCATAAAAGATTTCAATCGTCTTCGTCTGATTTTTGGCTAAGAGAGCGTTTGTGAGTTCAAAAATATTCTCTTCAAGATTTCGAGATACCAAGAGAAGTACAGCTCTTTCCGTAATCTCTTTGGTTTCGTAAGCAAATAACATCAATTTTTCTGCTTCTTGATTAATTAAATTAAAATCGAGATTAGTTCGTTCAAGGAGTGCTTCAATCGCTTCTTCTGTGATCGAATAATTATATTTTTTGAACATATTTCGGACAAAAGGTGGATAATCTTTTTTATCCATATCCTTGACTTTCTCAATAAATGCATATTTGAAGAGTGATCCGCCTAGGATGGAAGTTTCAGGGAGCAGTTCATTCATCATCAAAATAACGATCACGTCTGGATTCGGTTTTTGAAAATAAACCAAGAAATCCTGAAGGATGTATTCATCAACCTTCTCAAGTTCTTGAATGTTTCTGATGACGATCACTTTCTTTTCAGCAAAAAAAGACACCGTCTGTAAATCTTCTAAAATATCATCGGGTAGATTTTCTAGAAGATCGTATTTAACGATGTTAAAAGGGTCAACGTTAAATTCTTTGATTTTCTCTTCAACGGCGTGATTTAAAAGGAAGTCATTATTGCAATAATAAAGGTAGATGGACTCAGCCATACATACGCCCCCTTACTCTATACATATTGTACCAAAAACGAGGGGAAAAGGGTAGATAAAAATACCACTTTTCACCTTTTCGATTGGGTTCGAAAATGATCGTTCCTAATTGGTCGGTACGATAGATAAAGAAATTGAAGTTCTCTAAGCGAGAGATGCCCTCTTCGTGAGGAAATTGATATCGATTCTTTCTTCCCGCCGAAATAATGACTGTTTGTGGGTTAACCGTATTCAAAAAAATGAGGGAGGAGGATGTACTTGAACCGTGATGTGCAATTTTCAAGACATCACTTTGTAGTTGATCCCAATAATGATGAACGAGATCGAGCTCAGCTTTACTTTCGATATCACCGGTTAATAATATTCTCGTTTGAAAAAAATCAAATTGGATGACTAAAGAAGCATTATTTTCATCATCGTAGGATTTGATTGGACCTAAAATATTGAAGGTGATGTTCCCACAAGAATACTTATCATGAACCTTTGCTTTTTTCATGGATATTTCGTAATCGGGGTATGTGTGAACTTCCATCGATCCGATGAAGTGCTTAACATGAAAGTCTCGGATCATGATCTCTGCTTCTTTAATATGATCGATATCACTATGAGTTAAAAACAGGTAATCGATCGTGGTAATCCCACGATGTTTTAAATAATTATGGGCTTCTGAAAAACTATCGATCACTGCGATACAATCTTTGGTTTCAACAATGGTGGAATCACCTTGTCCGACGTCTAGAAAAAGTAATCTTGATCCCTGTTGTTCAAAACTATGGATCATTATGATGAGAATGATACAAGTTAAGGTGATCCATCCTTTTTTCAATGTTGATTTCACTAAAAAAAGACTTAAAAGAATTCCGTAGTAAAGAATGACCCACAGAGGATCAAATTTCGGAAGATAGATGGTCAACCGATGTTCGTTGAGCCATAATAACCCTTTTTCAATCCAAAAGGCATAATCATTCAAGAATACTGAAAACGAAGGTGCAATACACGTGAAAAGAGCGCTAATTGTCATGCCATAAACAATAAAGACGATTAACAAAGGCATGAGGATGCACAAAACCAGATCAAACCTTTGAAAAAAGGGTAAAAGCCAGAGCATTAAAAAACCGCTGAATAGGATACGTTTCATATACCCATCCCATGAATCAAACCATGGTTTTGTCAAATAAATCACAGTTAACATGAGATAACTGATGAGAATGCCTATATGAAAGAGTCGTGTCACTTGAGTAAGTACCATGAGGATATAGGTCATTTGCAAAAGTTCAAATCGTGATTTACGCCATGAAAAATAGTCATTAAGCATGATGAATCCGTGAAGGATAAATAGTCTTAAAATCCCTATTTCAAAGCGATGAAAATAACAGAGAATCGCATAACATATGAGGATAATCATCGATTGATGACGATCACTTACGGAAAAATAGAATAAGATTTTTTTTATAATCACGATAATAACATATAGATGCAACCCTGAAATGGATAAAAGATAGGTGATCCCCAACTGTTCATATATCGAAGTCATCGATTCATCGAGATCTTCACCAAAAAGCAAATTTAACGCATAGGGTGAAACATTAAGTTCACGATAAAACATATAGACTCGATGTCTCAATCCATAAAAACCGATACTTTCTCCCACTTTCTCGTAACTATCGAGATGGATCTTTCCCATTATGTTCTTCGAACGATAATACATATAACGGTCAAACCCATCAGGAACTGTGGCATTTTCATAACGCTGAATCTGTCCTTTAATGATCATTTCATCACCGATTTCAAGAGATTCAGAAGGAAGGTAAAGATGATAATTTTTATGGTCAATGCGGATGGTGAATCGATCGTTTCGATCATAATTTTCGACATCGATCACGACACCCATATATGTTCCACTGGAGAGTTTGGGTTCTTCAGCAACCATGATCCATAAAATGAAACATAGGATGCAGCTAAAAAGATATAGCATCCAGGGCAAATGTTTTCTTGCGTAAAATAAAAAAAGAACTAAAATAAACGAAAGATATCCAACAAAAAAAGACACAATGGAAAGAAAAAGTGCAATCCCTAAAAGATCAAGATTATCCCACCGTAAGATAGGGTTTAATTTTTTCAAGGGTAGCTACTCCAATATATTTCACTTGAATAAGTTCATCAAGACTTTGAAAATCACCATACGTTTCTCGATAAATAATGATGGATGCTGCTTTCGTTTCAGTAATCCCAGGGATAGCAATCAATTCTTTAAAGGATGCTTGATTAATATTTAGTTTGATGATCTCAGCTTGCGGTGTGGTCTGTTTGGATAAAATGGTAATCTGACGATCTTGAAAAATCGTTTCGGAGAGTTGCAAGGATTGTAAATCTGCTTCATCGGTCAATCCTCCTGCGTATTGAAGTGCTTCACTCACGTTGATGGGTTCAAAAAAATGATAAACACCTGGGAAAACAACTTCACCCTTCAACTCGATGACGATGATCTCTATCGGTATAGGTCCTTCATCCACAAGGATCACCTCTTCTTGTTTCGGAAAAAACCACAACCACCCCAATCCGACGGCGATGGCAATCATGATATACACTTGTTTCATATTTATCCCTCCACTTTATTGTAGAGTGAATCAAATAGGATTACTTTAAATAAAAAAGCTACCTCAGGGTAGCTATAATCAAATGCTTTCTTGAGTCAATGGAAGGGATGATAGACACATCAAATCCAATGTCTTCAAGGATATCTACATAATAGTGAAGGGGATACACATACTGCATGATATGGTCACGATGATTGTCATAAACCACATCATGAATAAACATCTTTTTCTTTCGATGAATGGTCCATTCATAATTGATGGGTTGAGATCCAATTTCTTCGTAACCATCATAGATTTCAAGAACCTCTTCTTTATAGAGATCAAAGATGAATTTTCCTTTAGGTAATAAAGCTTGCTTGATATGATTGAATACTCGTTTGACACCTTTAAAGTAATTCATCACGTCAAACATTGCGAAAATCACATCAACCTTAATGGGTAATGGTTGTCTTAAATCATGCTCATATAAAGTTGCATAGAGACCTTCTTCACGTAAATGATCTTGTGCTAAAGCCAACATGCTCGATGAAAGATCGATACCTATGGCATCATACCCATGTTTCATGAGTTCAATCAGAAAATATCCCGATCCGCATCCTGCATCGACAATGAGGTCTTCTTTTTTCACGTAGGGTTCTATTTGAAGAAAAATTTGTTCATAGTCGACATCACTCATTAAGACATCATAAAGACGTTCAAACATCTTACTTAATTCTCTTGATGCCTAAAAGACGTTGGTCAAAGCCGTAGAACTTGCGATCTTCTTCTCTAAAGAGATGGACGATGACGTCATGACAATCGATCAATGTCCAACTGCCACCTTTGCCTTCGACATGCTTGATTTCATCAGCAAGTAAAGCTTTCTTTAAATAATTAATCGCCGCATTTCCTTGGCGTTCATTGACGGTTGCGATAATGAAATAGTCATAAAAAGGGGATGCTTTTTCAAAATCATAGACGGCTAAATCTTTGACTTTGACATCTTCTAATGTATCGATAATTTTATATAGTTTTTCCACGAATAACCTCCTGATAGTAGTGGTAAGCGTCAAGTTGTTCTTGACTTGGGTGATGGCCTTTTTTCTCTAAATAGTCGATCGATGCTTTCATGGCCACCATGGTCGCATGATCAAGATCTTGTTTTGCGAGTTCAAAAATCATGGGTGCATCTTCAAACTGCCGATTGGGTTCACATGAATCTGCAATAAAGATGATCTTTTCAAGCGTTGACATGTCTTTGGCACCCCATATATGGTGCTTGATGGCATTCAAGATCTCTTGGTCATGGATGTCATACTTGATTTCTAGAAGTCTTGCTGCCGATAACGCATGGTACATCACTGGATAATTGTGATATTTATCAATCATTTCTTGGTCTAAAAGATCGGTTTGTTCCTTGATAGAGTCATACTTGGTTACATCGTGATATAATGCAGCAATCGCCGCATGCTCTACATCAACCCCATGGATTTTTGCTAAAGCGACTGCGGTATCTTTGACGCCAATCACGTGTTTTAATCTTTTGGGATGCTCACTCAGTTTGTTCGTGACATCGCTAATCATTTTTTCAATCATTGAAAAGAGCCTCCGAAAGAGTCACATGTAACCCTTTAGGCATATAAAGCTTAATGTGACCAGGGCCTCTCATATGGATGAACCCCATATCTGCTAAGGTGATCTGGTGAAGACCACTCGGTATCTTAAAGGTTTTTTCTTCAAACGAAAGATGGATATCCTTTGTCTTGTTTAAAAGATCATTTACCCGTTTATCTTGCGTTCGATGAAGTTCGACTTCATCTCCTAGATAAAATACTGGCGTGATGGATTGTCCATAAAAACTTAAC
>CAYLLL010000065.1:0-2022 GCA_964384655.1 uncultured Mariniplasma sp.
GCCTGAGTAATTCTTACGGGAACGATGGTACCAATCAATGCAGGATCACCTTTGAAATTCACAAGTTTATTATGTTCACTATAACCAGCAAGGACCGTGTCATCATATTTGGAGACACCATCAACTAAAACATGCACAATTTTGTCTAGGAATCTCATGTTTCCTTTTAGATAACTTTCATTGATCCGTTCATTAAGAATATAGAGTCGTTGTTTCTTGATCTCTTCAGGGGTACTATCTTCATATTTTGCTGCAGGTGTCCCTTCGCGTTTAGAAAAGACAAAAGTGAAGGCACCTTCAAATTGTGCACGATCCACAAGATCAAGTGTTTCCATAAAGTCTTCTTCTGTTTCTCCAGGAAATCCAACGATGATATCGGTGGTCACTGAAATCCCAGGGACAGTCGTTTTCAGTTGATTGAGTCGTTCGAGGTAGCTATCCTTCGTGTAATGTCGATTCATGCGTTTGAGGACTGGATTACTTCCAGACTGAACTGGGAGATGGAAAAATGGCATGACGTGTGAACAATCCCTCATCGCTTCCATCGTTTTCATATCTAGATCATGGGGATGAGATGTGGTAAAACGAATACGATGAATGCCTGTTTGATCAAGATCTCTTAGAAGATCACCAAATGTGTAGTCGGTATCCTTGATATCTTTTCCATAGGCATTGACATTTTGACCTAAGAGAGTGACTTCTTGATACCCTTGTTTTACAAGTTCTTTGACCTCTCCAATGATTTCTTCTTTTGATCTCGAGCGTTCTTTACCTCTCGTATAAGGAACGATACAGTAGGTACAAAATTCATCACATCCAAACATGATATTGACCCATGCTTTAAATTGGTGTTGACGAATCTTGGGTAAATTTTCGATGATTTCTCCCTCACGTGAAAAGACTTCAATGACACGTTCTTTATTAAACATCGCTGTTTCAATATACTCAGGAAGTTTATGAATGTTATGTGTACCAAAAACAATGTCAACATGTTGATACTTCTTTAATATCCGTTCGACGACATTTTCTTCTTGTGCCATACATCCAGCAAGTCCTAAAATTAAATCAGGATTTTGGCGTTTATAATTTTTTAATCGACCAAGTTCACCCCAAATACGGCTTTCCGCATTTTCACGAATCGCACATGTATTGATCAAAATGATGTCCGCATCACTTTCTTCATGTGTAGCTTTAAACCCCATTAACTCTAAAATACCAGCCATGGTTTCACTGTCTGCTTCATTCGCTTGGCACCCATAGGTATCAATCTTATAGGTTTTTCCTAAACCAATTTTTTGATGGGCATCACTTATATCAAATTGGAGTTCTTCAATCGTAGATTTGGTTCTTTTTCTTGCCTGTTTTAAATCAGGTTTAAAATATTTATCTAAGTCAATGTTGTTCATTTCATCACCGTGTACTATTATACAGCAAAAAACAGTGTGGCCTACACTGTTTCGCTTTCAATGTGAATCCTTTCAATCGTTTTTTTAACAAAATCTAAGAGCACAGCATTGAGTTGTCTTGGTCCTTCAGCAACTTCATTTGGGGTAGAAAATCCATTTAAAAATCGGTTGATGACAATCTGTTTATCTACACCGATGACACCATCTCTAGGTCCAGTCATCCCAACATCAGTCATGTAGAGTGTTCCTTTAGGTAATACACGCTGATCCGCGGTTTGAATGTGTGTATGTGTCCCGATGACCGCATCGACACGACCATCTAAATAATGACCTAAAGCTACTTTTTCAGACGTAGCTTCGGCATGGATATCCACAAAAACATAATCTGCAGGATTTTCTTCGATAATTTGATCGATTCCAGTAAATGGACATTGCACTTGAGGGTTCATGAACGTTCGCCCTAATGCATTGATGACCAATACTTTTTTTCCATTAAAATTCATCGTGATAAATCCACGTCCTGGAGCTTCACGATAATTAAACGGGCGTACAATATTCGCATCATCAATAAAATCGAAAAGTTCTTTTTGACCCCATACCCAATTGCCCATCGTAA
>CAYLLL010000065.1:2122-5794 GCA_964384655.1 uncultured Mariniplasma sp.
TCATCAATAAAATCGAAAAGTTCTTTTTGACCCCATACCCAATTGCCCATCGTAATCATATGAACGCCTGCAGTCATGAGTTCCTTATAGATTTTTTGGGTAATGCCCCGGCCATGTGCCACGTTTTCAGCATTACAGATCACTAAATTGGGTTTGTAGGTTTCCTTTAGTGACGAAAGATGATTAAGGAGCATCTCCAAACCTGGTCGACCATAAAGATCACCAATAAATAAAATTCTCATATGTTCAACTCTTTCTAACAAAAAGAGGCCAGAGCCTCTTATTTTGCAGTGTCAGTGGCACGTGTTTCACGAATGACAGTGACTTTAATCGTACCTGGATAAGTCATCTTTTCTTCGATTTGTTCTTTGATTTCACGTGCAATCTTGAATGTCGATAAATCATCGATTTGTTCTGGCTTAACAATCACGCGAACCTCACGTCCTGCTTGGATCGCATATGATTTTTCAACACCCGGAATTTCGTTGGAAATGGCTTCTAATTGTTCCAATCGCTTGATATAGTTTTCCATCGATTCTGAGCGTGCACCTGGGCGTGCAGCGGATAGCGCATCTGCAGCAGCTACCAAGATCGCAATGATCGATTCTGGTTCTTTATCTCCATGATGGGATGCAATAGCATCGACAACTTCTTTAGGTTCTTTATAACGATTGACAATGTTGACACCGATTTCAACGTGACCACCTTCAATTTCATGGTCGACCGCTTTACCGATATCATGGAGTAATCCAGCACGACGTGCTAAGAATTCGTCCTCACCAATTTCCACAGCAAGTTTTCCTGCGAGGAAAGCTGCTTCAATGGAATGCTTTAATACGTTTTGACCATAGCTTGTTCTAAAGCTTAATCGGCCAAGTAATTTCACTAAATCTGGGTGAATCTTACCGATGCCTGTCTTGAAGACTGCATCTTCGCCTGCTTCGCGAATAAACATATCCACTTCAACACGCGCTTTTTCAACCACTTCTTCGATACGTCCTGGATGAATGCGTCCATCGGAAACCAATGTGCTTAATGCACGCTTAGCAATTTCACGTCTGATCGGATCAAATCCAGATAATACGACAGCTTCCGGGGTATCATCAATAATGAGATCAACACCGGTTAATGCCTCAATGGTGCGAATATTACGTCCTTCACGACCAATGATACGACCTTTCATGTCATCATTAGGAAGATCAACGACGGATACCGTTCTTTCCGTTGTTGTTTCACTTGCATATTTTTGAATCGCAAGAGCTAACAATTGTTTTGAACGACCATTAACTTCATTTTTTGCTTTTTCTTCTTCATCTCTAATGTATGTTGCGATTTCATCAGAGATAGACGCTCTGACACGTTGCATGATGATTTCTCTAGCTTCCTCTACAGATAATCCAGAGATTTCCATCAGTTTTTCTTCTTGCTGTTTTAAGACTTCTTCCGCTTTGCTATTTAATTGTTCGAGTTGATTTTTCTTTTCTTCGAGTTTTTCTTCGCGAAGAGCTAACGTTTCTTCACGTTTGTCAAGATGTAAGGCACGGCGATTAAGTGTATCTTCACGCTGTGAAACCTTGTTTTCAAGGTTGAGCACGACTTGACGGCGTTCGCGCATGTCATTATCAAATTCTTTGCGCAACGCGAAAATCTCTTGTTTAGCTTCTAAAACACTTTCTCTTTTGGCTTTTTCGGCTTCTTTTTTTCCGTCTTCAACAATTTTTTCAGCGGTGGCACGGCTCGTCTTTAGATTTTTTTCGTGATGCCAGACACGAATGAAATATCCTCCAATAAGGGCGCCAACGATTAGCAAACCGGAGATGATGCCTTCAACAGCATTGAGTGCTATAGGTAGCATTCTAACACCTCCATAGTTTATTTAAAAAACAACAGATATACTCATATTGTCTTAATCTTACTGCATTCAATTAATTATACCCTATGTTCGGTTGTTAAGTCAACGATGAAAGACCCTAACTTCCATAGGAATTCAAGTTTATGAGGATTGTGAGAAATCATGGGAGATTAAGAATGTTGTCAGTTTTAATTAGGTCTTATCAATTCATTAACTTCATTCAAATTTTATACTTTTCATGTATAATAGAAAATGAAACATTTACAATGAAGGAGTTTACCTGATGACAAAATCACCCATACAAACCAACAAACCCTCGATTTGGGTTTGGATTCATCTTCACAGAATAAGAATTGCACTCTTACTTTTCTTGGTTGTCGTTCCTGTCACATTGACACTCATCGTTTATACGGGAACCTATGCGAATGGTCGACGCGTTCATTTTGATGCAGAGGTCACTGATGCAACAACGTTTATCAATGAGTTTATCGCTCCAGACGAAATTGATGCCCTTGAATTAACCATTGCGTGGACAGAACTTAAACATCCTACGGAAGATGAAAATGGCGCGCTGACTGGAGGGTATTATCGTTTCAATATTCTATACACACCAAAGACGAATTACGAGGTAATATCCGTTGCTGCAACCCCAGTGTTGAAAACACCATGGACAGATCAACAGGCGATCGGATCACGTTCCACTGTAACAACCACCAACCGTTCATTTACCATTGTCTATAATGAAGATTTACCGCTCAGACCTCTCTTATTTGTCACGGTGAATGAACCTAATCTCTATTTAAAAGTCGAATATACTTTTATCAGTGCATCCAATCAAGTGACAAAAACAGTTTATGTAGCTTTCCCACTCCACGATCTTAATCCAGATAAAGTTGTTTCATAACGTTGACAATCTTCATGATTGTCTTCTTTTTTAGGAGGACATATGACAAAATTTCAACACCAAGGGATGATCATCATGGCTGCTGCATTGTTTATACTGGTCATTGTGATGAATTTTCTTGCCAATAGTTTACCCTTAGGGGGAGTAACTACTGGTGCTGTATCCTTCCGTTATCCCAATTTATTCCAACCATCTGGGATGACTTTTTCTATTTGGGGTGTGATTTACCTACTTCTAGGTTGGTACACCATCTCACAATTATCCACATTCAATATCCCATTATCTGAACGCATGGATTCAACGTTCTATCTTAATCTCTTATTTACTATTAGTTCTATCTTTAACATTCTTTGGCTTCTTTCCTGGCATTATGATCGCATTATTGTATCGATGGTGATGATGATTTTCCTTTTGGTCAGTCTTCTTCTTGCAACCCATTACGCGATGCCACTCAAGGGGATTTCATCGGCCGCATTCTCTGTTTATCTGGGATGGATCTGTGTAGCTACGATAGCAAATGCCACCATCACATGTGTATCATTAGGTGTTGATTCATTTTCTAACCTCTCCATTGTTTTGACTGTTGTCATCCTTATCATCGGAGTATTGATCGGAAGTCTTTATGCTTTAAGACAAAACAACTTAGCGTTTGCTCTTGTCTTTTTATGGGCATATCTTGGTATCTTTATGAGGCATTATCGAGAGGAATCACTCACAAGAGCTTACCCTCCAATTCTTTACACGACAGGTGGACTACTTCTGATATTACTCATCCTCAATGTATTCATTAGCATTCGAATCTTTCGTTAAAAAAATAGCCAGCTATCCGCTGGTTATTTCTTTATTTGGTAATATCCAAATGGATTCGTCCATCTTTAATTTCAACAATTCGATCTGCTTTTTCAGCAATATGACG
>CAYLLL010000066.1:0-2220 GCA_964384655.1 uncultured Mariniplasma sp.
TCATGCCTAAGAGCGTATCACATGCCAATTCACCAAAGGCTTCATAGTCTTGACGAATGGTCGTAAGTTTAGGTGTCACGATTTCGCAAACCTGAAGATCATCAAATCCAATGACAGAGACATCACCGGGTACAGAAAAACCATGATTGTTCAAATAGTTAATCGCACCGATGGCCATGAGATCGGACACTGAACACACCGCTTCTGGCAAACCGTATTCCTCAAAGATCAACTTCATCGTCATGTAACCTTCTTCATAACTGTAGTTTTCATTTGAACGCTCTGCTAAATACATCGGTTCAAGCCCTTTTTCATGAATAAAATCAAGATAAGCTCTCAAACGTTCGCGACCGATAAAATTGGTATAGGATCCATTAATAAACGCGATGCGCTTATGACCCAAATCATAGAGATATTTACAAGAGCGTTTGATAGAGTGATACGAGTCTGAAAAAATGGAATTAGGTCCTTTTTCAGTTGGATCCAGTGTTAGTACAGCGAGGTGACTTTGATAGAGTTTATGAATCGCTTCAATATTATCCCCACCAGAAACCACTAAAACAGCATCTACATTTTTCGATTGGCAATGTCTTAAATAATCAAGCCCACTATCGGTATTGTGAGATAATAGTAAAATGTCGTATCCTTTCGATTCGATATTTTTTCTAAATGCTTCGAGTACTCCAGAGAAAAAGAGATTTTTTAAGCCGTACTGCACTTCATAAACAACACCGACCGTGTTCGAGCGTTTACGAACTAAACTTTGTGCAGTCGCGTTCGGCATGTATCCCAATTCATCCGCGATGTCAATAATTCGTTTTTTTGTTTTTTCACTAATTTCAGAATATCCATTTAAAGCTTTTGATACCGTTGAGATTGAAACTTTCGAAAGTTTCGCAATTTCATCGATGGTTACCATTATTTCACTTCCAGTCCACAAGTATTGTAGCAAATAGACGCATAAAATGTCGATATTTTAAGGAAAATTTACGAATAATGAACGAAATTTTCTCATTCATTGATAACTAACGTGATGATGGAGTGAGATTCTAGATGGATAACTTTTGATTTTTTTTGTAAAACGAGGGAAACCGACTTGGATTCTGACGTTTCATTTTGGATGATGACCACAAGTTCTTGATCAGGATTTTGATAACTCACTGCATAAACACCTTGAGGTAAATTCATGGTTGCAGCGATTCCCTTCGCCCCTTCTTTTAAATAGCGAGAAAAATGGCCGATATAATAGTAGGATGAATTCACGATGATTTCCTTGGTCTTTCGATCATAAAGGATTGGTGCGTCACAAAAATTGTTGACGTGATTCGGCCCTCCTTCTTCATTAAGAACAAGGTTCCAATCGATCCAGCCTTCCACATGATGATTTAAATCACCGATGATGTTTCGCCCATAGCGTTCACCCGTATGCCACGCATGAGGTTTTGGTCCTCCCTCAATACATCCCTCTGTAAATACGAGATGCTTATCAGGGAAAAGCGATTTGACAATCGAAAGATTTTCAAATGCTTCACTGACATACCAGTGATGAGCGATCCCCCATAGATGCTTTTGTGCAAGTGGATCGGATAGCAGTGTCTGTGCACGAGGGATGATGATATCGCGATTATGATCCCATCCCAAAATTTTAAGATCAGCATCATAGGCATGTAATGTAGGTCCTAAGTAATTTTTTAAAAAATCACGCTCTTCTTCTGCTGAATAAATACACGAATCCCATGTCTGCACGGCTTGGGGTTCATTTTGAATCGTAACCGCCCAAAAAGGGATGCCACGCAACTTCATTTCAGAGAGATACTTCACAAAGTAATTCGCCCACGTTTGCTGATATTTAGGAAGGAGTGATCCCCCATGATTCATTTCTTGATTGGTTTTCATCCACGCTGGAGGTGACCATGGCGATGCCAATAACTTTAATTGAGGTTGATATGCCATGGCTTTCTTGATCATAGGGACAACCCATTGATCCTCATGTGATAGATCAAAGGAGGATAATGTGTCATCGTGATCAGAGACATACGTGTAATTTTTGAACGCAAAATCTGAACTATGGATGGCTGTGCGACCCATCGAGTAATTTAAACCATCCTTAGAAAAGTATTTCTTGATGACCTCTTTTTGTTGATCGATGGTCATTTCATGAAAGGTATAGGCAGCCGCTTCGGTAAAAGCCCCACCAAATCCAATATGGGATTGATAGGT
>CAYLLL010000066.1:2320-5767 GCA_964384655.1 uncultured Mariniplasma sp.
TATAGGCAGCCGCTTCGGTAAAAGCCCCACCAAATCCAATATGGGATTGATAGGTGACTGTGGGATTCAAAACAATCATCGGATGATGTGCATGGATCCCTTCATCAAAACGTTCTACTGGATGGATGTGCCATCGTTCGAGTGTATCTTTTGCAGTCTGAATTTTTGTTATTTTCATAAACCCTCCATCATGATACGATGCATCACTGGCTTTATGTGGATATACAAGGATGTTAGACGTGATAATTCTATAACGACTTTAATATGACACGGACATGATCAAAATGACCACGTCTGATCTGTTCTGCAAGATGACCGTCCACTGTAGGTCCAGTGATGGTCACCAAATCAAAGGCATTGGACAGTTGATATTCCACAGGTTCCAGTCCATCAAATGTATCTTTATTTTCAGGATTGACAACCGTAATATTCACCTTATTAAATAACTTGAACGAAACTTCATGATTGTCATCAAAGAAATCCTTCGTTAATATGGGTTGAATCCTGAATTTTAACACTTGATCTTCCACGCTGAAAAGTTTCTTACCTGTCATCATAAGAATCATCAGTGTGATGGCTTCAGAAGTGGTTCCTGTGAGACGCGCAACAAAGGCACGTCCATGGTTTTTAGGGTTAGGATTATTCGAAGTCGCGATAAATGAAGCATTCTCTAGTGGACTTCTACCGTAAACTTCAGGATCCATGAAGGGTGGCATCGCTGTTTTCATATCATGGAAATATTCAGTATATAAACCGCTCTTAATTAAACTGATTAAATACTTATAAGACATGTGCATGAAACATGCTTCACGTTCTAACCAACCTTTAGTAAACGCACGAGCACGACCAATCTCAAGGGTTTCATCATCTAAAGGATCAGAGGTTAAATAAAGTCCTAGTTTATCATCATACATCGCAGTCTTTTTAATTTTTTGATAGATGGCTTTCGCTTCATCAACATCGTGCAATTGCTTAAGATAGGTGGCTGGAGCTTCTAAATAAAAGGGAAGTTTTCTTACTTTCCATGAACGAACCGTGACGGTTGGATACCCTAGTTCAGGATGTCTTTTCTCATTGACTTGATAATCGAATGCTTCATAGGAAAGATAGGTAGGTAATATACCTTCACCCATGTTTTTTGCTTTAGTAAGGCCTTTATCAATCGCTTTTTTAAAAGTTGATAATCCATTTATGAGATCGTTTTTGGATACTTTTAGTGGCTGTGGATCAAGGAAAAATTTGGTGTCACGATCAAAGGCTTCACGCAAATCTTGGAGATGATCAAACCCAAAATCAATCCCGGATACGATGTCTTTAAAGAATTGGACGATCCGCGAAGGGATATGGAAATGTTCATCATCGAGTTTAGGTAACCATTCGATGAGACGATCCACCAAACGTTTTAACGTAATGGTTTCCGTGAGACCTGAACCAAAAATTGCCGGTAGACCATTCATGGCATCATTCCAACCGGGTTTTTCACTGTCCATCATAATCCCCATACCCTCAGGGTCTAAGCTGGTAAATTTGATGGAAGCTAAATGAACCAATTTCGCTAAAAGTGTGACACGAATGGTTTCCCCATGCACACTCTTATGAAAATTTGTTTGATTGACGCGGAGTCGTGTTCGATCAATTTTTTCTTGGTCATGATAAAGGGGTCCAAGTTGACGAACTTCACCTTTTGGGGTCATGACGTACTTGATCGATCTGGGATACACCGATACATGGTTTTGATAGAAACGGTATTCAGGACTCAATAGAAGTTTGTCTAATCGATCAGGAAAGACATTTAAATAGGATTCTATCAAATCCATATTATAGATCCAGTGATCACTCCAATATCCTGTACCATAGACCGATTGAATCTCTTGTGTGGCATAGGAAAGAACGTGAGCTAAGAATCGATCTTTATCAATCGAAAGTCCGATCTTATGCTGGTCAATCTCCGTCATGAGCTTACCAGGTGTAAATGGTTTTTTTAATATGTTTTCTACCCGATCTTGATGCGAAGTGACATGTTTTAAGATATCAGACAAATCCTCAGCACTTATGCTAAGTTTACTGCCTTGGATGGTTAAAGGGTTATGCCCATCAAGCTGAATGAGATCCATAAATTGTCTGATATTAAAGAGTTGTGCTTCAGGAACAAAATATACATCATTCCGACGATTTTGATTCACATCACGATAAGACCCGTTACCTTGGGAGAAATAGGCGGGTTCAACGAAATAATTGTTATATTCTCTTTCCATATCGCCATGGATTCTTGAGTAAACGTGGTAGATGATGTCGTGCTCTTTCCCTTTAAAAATGAGTGGATATCCACCACGTAATAGGTTATCTAAGAAGCTTTGTTTCAAATAGGCATCAAATGTTTTGTAACGTGTGGATACATCCATTGGGGAGGTCACTTCATCTCCCAATCTTTCAGCATACCCTTCTAATTCTTGAAAGTATTCATAACTTAATTTTGTTTCAAGTTCATGAAGTTCATCGAGATGATTGGCTTTACCAAAGAGAGTATAGAAAGAATAATGATCGATAAGTTGAATCGTTGACGCAGAAAAACCACTCATCAATTGATTGACGGTGACTTGTTCTTCCAATAATAATTGAGATAAGGGTTGATGTTGAAATACTTTAGGTTCACGAAGTGACATCTCATACCCAAAAATCAGTGAAGGATCAAAGATGACGTCAAGTTTTTCTTGTTCCTGATTGATCGATACAAAGAAATTTCCTTGTTCGACACCTTCGACTTCTGCGGTATCTTCCGTCGTTGAACGATTTTTCAGTAAAGGCATCTTTCTTTCTTGATTGAAGACATCAAACCAAGCTACAGCCAAATTACTCATGTTTTTAATCATGAATTGATTGGTTCCATAGGGCCACATCGTGGCTAAACCATCGACGAGTTCGATGGTTCTTTGATCGTTTCTCAAATTCTTTAAACTGACTTTACGAATTAACCCGGGATATGGTTGATCGGTCACATTGAAATACTTAATCGTCAATTCGATGTCGTTAAAGACTTCTTGAATACCAACCCCATTGGTCTCAATCCACATCTTTCTAGGAAAATTAGAGACTGAGCTAAAGGGTTCATGATATTGTCCATCGACTTTGATGAACGTTCTAAATCCATCAATTTCGGTACGGCGATACGCCATATTCGCTGGACTAAAATCCAAAATGGCTTGATCTTTCGATTCAAGACCAAAACTAGAGATCAACTGACCTCGATTCACATAATACACCCACATAGGGATGCCATAGTGTCCGGCAATGCTAGGCAAAAAGGAGGCAAATGGCTTTTTCTGATCATATTGATCAATCCACAATTTGCCTTGTTCATAACGGTAAGAAGACGTCATCATGTCTTATCCTTTCTGTAAGTTGGTCACGGTGTCTGATTGATAGACTCTGACATACTCAATTTCCATA
>CAYLLL010000067.1:0-5710 GCA_964384655.1 uncultured Mariniplasma sp.
CGGTTTAATGACTATACTATAACAGCCTTCAATCATACATAACAAACGTTGTTTCATAGATTGATCGAGATCGACGATTTTTTTCGCATATTCATAGACAAGTAATCCATACTCAGTAGGAACAATACCTTTATTGCTTCTTACCAATAGTTCGCAGCCTAAATCGGTCTCCATTTTGTGCATCATTTGAGTGATTCCTGATTGAGTGATATGCTCAAATTCTGCTGCTTTTGAGATGCTTTTCTCATCGACAACACGAATAAACGTTTTCAAATTCTGGATTAACATGGTTTTGTTACCTCGCTTTTATCTAGCACCATTATACTTGATTTGTTGCTATAAGTAAATCTAATATCGAACCAATTATTCGGTCACTTTGTTTGATAGAGGAGTAACCCTCATGGATCATAAAAAAAGCTACTCATGAAAGAATAGCTTTTGTTAACTTAATCAATTATCCTACTAATGAATCGAAGGCTTCTTGAACAAACTCACTTTCGAAATAATCCACGAGTGAATTGATCACAGTTACCGTGTCATTTCCGCTTTCTTCAACCATATTGATGAGAAGGCTTAGGTCACCATGTACACCAGCATTTTGTGTAACAGATGAGTTGATGCCACCAAAGACTTGCGATGCATTTAAGGTCACATCATCCGAGACATTGATGTCAATGGTTGCTCCATCGGAGTAACGAACTAAATACGTACTCGCTTTATTTGAACCATAGAATCCAAAGAGTCCACCGACGAAGAAATTCTTATTCACATCGTCTTCATTGGCATTCTTTTGGTGATCCACTGAAATAGATCCTCCATAAAGTGCATTGTGAACGTTGCTATAAGCAATTCCAGCGATACCACCGACGTAAAGTGAATAATTTCCCTTGGTCGTTGTATCGGTTGTTCCATAGTCAAGTGTTACTTCAACATCTCCCATAGAAAATAAGTTTTCTACTGAGCGATTCACGTTTCTTGCATTATGGTATCCGATGATTCCACCCACGTTGACATTGATATCACGGTCTTTAAGTGCATCCCCTGCAAACGTTACGTGAACATCTGCATTGGAATTGACATTTTTGAATTGAGCATCTTCACCAAGAAGACCAATCGCTCCACCCACACGTACACGTCCATAGGACGTTGCTGTGAGCATCACGTTAACATTGTCTAAGGTTGCGCCCTCAAGGCTTCCTTTTAACTCACCAAAGAGTCCACCGACATACGCTTGAATCGTGGATGAAGATGAATAATGAATGACACTGTCTATCACGGTAATATTTTCAAATTTACCTGTGGATGAAGATACATACCCGGAGACGATACCCACTCTAGAGGAGGTTGCGAATGTCAGCGGTGTATCAACCGACCCAATCTGAACATTTTCAAAAGTCACATCTTTAATATACCCACCTGAGACATAGCCAAAGACGCCGGTATATTGACTGATCTTTTCAAACGTAATATTCATCAGTTTAAAATTACGTCCATCAAATGTTCCAGAGAATGCTGAAGTAAAGGGTGTATTGAAGGTAATCCCTGAAAAATCGATGTCATTCGATAACACATAATTTCCTGAACGGTTATTGCTCATCGCCATGAATTCTTCAGGTGTGGTGATGTAGACGGTCGCTGCTGAAGCAAGTTGGAATGTCTTTTCACCAATCACGAGATAATCACGGCCGACGGTTGCGTATATTTTAATGGTATACGTCACACTGTTATCCAAGGACCCGACGTTATAGTCCACGAGTTCATCGGCTGAATTGACATCTTGCGTGTGCTTGAGTGTGCCTGATCCATCAAACAGACTAACGGTCAATTTGCCGGTGATCTGTTCGTCGGGATCACTCACTTCTGCGGTAAATGTCACTGACGTTAATGTGACATCAAATTCAGAAAATGTGACTTCAATGTTGAGTTGGTCGCCTTGGCATGCGGTAAGAAAGATTCCGAAGAAGACGAGAGTTAGGGTTAATATCAGTCGTTTCATGATTCACCTCTGAGTTGTTTTATCGTTTGATTCAATCGAGATAGAACGCGTTCTTTCCCGAGTAATGCGAGTGAAATGGGTAAACTAGGTCCGTGCATATCCCCTGTGGTCGCAATTCTTAGTCCCATGAATAAGGGTTTTCCTTTGATTTGAGTTTGAACACTAGTTTCTTTAATTAGTGCTTCGATGGTTTCTGCTGTAAAGGGGTGATCCATCATTTTTTGAGCAAATGTTTCAAGAAGTGCGGCTGACTGGTTATCCATTAAGAATTGATAAGCTTCAGCTTCAATATGAAATTCATCGTGGAAGAACGCTTTATATAAGTCGACGATCTGACCGATATAGCTCATACGATCTTGCAGAATACCCACCAATAGCTTTAGCCATGCCTCATCCGGGATAGAGATTCCTGTTTTTTCTAAGAATGGACGGCTCTTTTCAGCGAGTTCTTCAACAGAAAGTTTTTTAATGTATCTACTATTGATGTATGCGAGCTTATCTTTATCGAACATCGCGGGTGCTTTATTTAGACGCGATGGATCAAATTGCTCAATAATTTGTGCTTGGGTTAATATTTCTTCATTGGTCGATGGAGACCAGCCAAGAAGAGAAATAAAATTAAACATCGCTTCTGGCAAATATCCCATCTCCTGATACTCTTTAATGAACTGAATGACATTCTTATCACGTTTAGAAAGCTTCTTCTTTTGTTCATTGACGATAATGGTCATATGCCCAAATTCAGGAACATCCCAACCGAAGGCTCGATAGATCAACACTTGTTTCGGTGTATTGGTGATATGTTCTTCACCACGAAGAACATGGGTAATCTTCATTAAGTGATCATCGATGACCACAGCAAAATTATACGTGGGGATACCATTATCTTTAATCATGACCCAGTCTTCAACATCTTTCGAGTGAAACTTAAGTTCTCCTCTGACGAGATCTTTGAATACGATGTCCTGATCTTGAGGGACTTTAAAGCGAATAGCAAACTTATCCGAATTTTCACGGTACTCTTTATACGCCAGACCTTGATCTAAGAGTTCTTGTGCGTAGTGTTGATATGTTTCAAGACGTTCAAGTTGACGATAGGGTCCAAAGGGTCCACCTTTATCGGGAGATTCATCCCAATCGAGTCCTAACCATTTAAGATTGGAGAGTTGTGACTCTTCCCCACCGACCACATTTCTTAAAACGTCAGTATCTTCGATACGAACAATAAAATCGCCACCGAAGTGACGTGCAAATAGATAATTAAATAATGCGCTTCGTGCATTACCAATATGAAGTTGTCCTGTTGGACTTGGTGCGTATCTTACGCGTACTTGATTCATTGATATCCCATCCTTGCATGCACTATTGATTATACAATAATCACCCTTGATAAACAACAAAAAGTGTAATTATGAAAGATTTACTCATAATTGAGTGGACCATGGTAGCCCATCTTCACCAAATATGCATTGACTTGTTTACGATTTTTAAAGATGATGGCTTTGTCTTGATACGTTTCCTTCATCTGTTTCATCTTCAATCTAGAAGCCTTATTTCGTCCCTCAAATAAAATCCACCATACAAAGCTGGGATTCAGTCTTTCCTTACAGCCATCACATACGGAATCTCGATTTTGATTATGGTATTTAAAGCGACGAACAATCGCTCCATAAAGGCATTTAAAACGATTAAAATCAAAAATAAACAATTGATCTGCTTGGTCGAAACGCTCGGTGGCTAGACGGCGATAAAATCCATCGATAATCCATGAATCCTGATGCATAAACTCTCTGATTTCCGATTCGACAACATCCGAATCTCTTTCGACCCAGTTAGGGGCAAAAAAGATTTTATCGATGTGTAAAACCGGAGATTGATACACCTGTGCCAATCGCTTCGCAAAGGTTGATTTTCCTGAACTTGAATGTCCTATGATTGAGATTTTCATGTCTTCACACTTCCTTTAGGGCGTCTTTCCAAGAACCTTTAAATTTGGTTTCCCCTTTTTTAACAAAGATCATCGTCACAAACGATAGTGCAACAAAGAAGGCTGCATAAGGGAAGAGAATCAATCGTCCAAAACCATCCATTAAATATCCTGAAAGAATTGGGGTAACGATTTGAGCAGACATCGATGCAGCATAATAATACCCTGTATAACGTCCCACATCGTATCCACGCGAGAGTTCAACGACCATGACATACGTATTGATACCGATCATAGTCCATCCTAATCCCGCTATAGCAATGATTCCAGCAGTTGCCCAAGGTTGACCTTCAGATAAGTTAGCTCCTGATGACATCGCGATAAACATCATGATCATCCCGACTTGAATGGTTCGTTTTCTACCTAAAATCATTGATAATATCCCAATGGGTAGAATACTTGCAATAACCACACCTTGTGCGATGATAAATTGATAATCAAAGAAGTTTAGGTTCAGTACTTTAGGGAGATAATCTGCGATTTTGCTCATGACCGCATTATATCCCATAAAGAGCAAGAAAACTGATGCGAGCATAAAATACAAAGATACACGACGTTTGTATGTCATCGTCTTTAATGTTTGTTTTTGTAAGGTGGATTCATCTGTGGTGAGTTCATACTTTTTATCAAGCTCACGTTTATCTTTGACCCATGCGGGTTCATTGACTTTCCATAAGAAAATTCCTAAAACAACAAGCATTAGGATTCCTATGATGATATATACCGCCGCATGATGATCATACGCATGCTTGTTTAATCCGGATAGCATAATGACATAGACTGCGATAATCCCCCCAAAAGCACCCATGAATGTGATGACCGCATTCGCTTTTGAACGTAGGGGTTTCACCGTGATATCAGGCATGAGGGCAACCGCAGGTGATCTAAAAATAGCCATGGAGACTAAGGCAATAAATAGAATGCCTGAGAAAATAATGAGATTAGAGGGATCACTTGAGGTAACCTCCCAAGCACGCTCACTTAAGTACTTGTAGTAAAGATCTTTGACGGATGAAAGATCACGATTATTTAAATATTCCCCGTTCGCATCCAGTAACGCGAGCATCGGATCACGAATCGTTTCTTCCCATTCGGTGAGCTTTCGCCCACTAATCATGCCTAAGTCGTAAGCTAAATCTCTTTCTTCTTCCATATTATCGATGACGATGTACCAATGGCTCCGTTCAGAGTCATCGATGCCCTCTGCAAAAGCGACATCATAATGATGTTCAATGATATCTGTCGCTTGGATTTTTAGTGTTTGGACATAATCGGTATAGGCTAAAGCCATGAAGGCAAAGGCAGATAAGACGGTCCCCACGATAATATAAGGTGTTCTTCGTCCGAGTTTCGCATTACTCTTATCAGATAGTGCACCAAAAAGGGGCAGTAATATGACCGCCATGATGTTATCGACTGCCATCACGATTCCTGACCATGTTTGATTAAGTCCATACTTGTCGATGAGGGTTCGTGCGATGAGCATATCATAGGTTTGCCAAAACAGAGAAATAATGAAAAAAATTAATCCGACATAAAACGTTCGTTTGTAGTTAAGTTTCATCACTTTCACCTATACGTCATTATTATAACACGAGATGAAAAAAGAAAGGGACCATAAAGGTCCCATATGAATTAACGTTTGGAGAACTGTGATGCTCTTCTTGCTTTCTTCAAACCATACTTCTTACGTTCCTTAGAACGTGGATCGCGTGTGACGAGTCCTG
>CAYLLL010000068.1:0-5660 GCA_964384655.1 uncultured Mariniplasma sp.
CATATCTCGCTCTTGAATGATCAGATCACAGTTGATATCAAGAGGGAGTTCATCGATGATCTGACGCATGTATTGATAGGAAGGAAAGAAGACGATATAATTCCCCTTTTTTGAGTTTAACACTTCAAGGATCGTTTCAACGATAGTCTGTTTAGAGCCTTCTCTAAATTGATACCTGGTGTTCACTTGATTCATGACGATAAGCTTGAGTCGTGATGGATCAAAAGGAGAACGTATCTTCATGATCTCTCCATAGCCCATGGCAATTAACTCTTTATAGTAATCAATCGGATAAAGGGTTGCACTAAACAAGACGGTTCCATACGCTTTATTTTTGATCGTATCATAGATGAATTCACTCGCATCCAAACACTGAATGGTGAGTGCTACATCATCCTCGTCAAATCGTTCAACATTGGTCACATAAGTCTCATTATAAAATTCATGAATGATGGAGAAACTGAGAAGTTGAAGATAAACCTCCATGACATCGGTTTTTCTAGCGTACTTAGGCATTTCTTTGAGTGCGTTTTCGATTTTCTTCATCAGGTAACGCACCGTATCTAAAAACTCTTGATCCCCTTGTTTGAAGGAGATAAATGGCGAAACAGATAATTGCTCATTAAAACGATCAAACTGATCCAGCATCTTTTTGACGGCATGTCGAATCGAGGGTTTGAGTTTAGAGGCTGCTCGTCTTAGTTTAATAAACTCGGATCGAATCAATGTCGATGAGTACATATCTCTTGATCGTGAAATCATATTGTGTGCTTCATCGACCAGGATTAAAGGTTTAAAATTGGTTTCATCAAAATAGCGAATGAGATGAATTCGAGGATCAAATGCATAGTTGTAATCACAGATGATGACATCGACAAAATATGATACATACAATGAGAATTCAAATGGGCATACCATATGCTTACGTGCGTAAGCTTCGACAGTACTTCGATTCATCAACGTTTCATGGAGAAAAATGTCTTGCATCGCGGTGGATAAACGATCAAAGAATCCTTTAGCAAAAGGACATTTTTCGGGATCACATTCCCTTTTTTCTAAAAAACATGTCACATCTTTAGAAGTGATTTCTAACGTTTTTGTCTCAAGACCCGCTTCATGTAAGAGATCCATGGTGTCCAATGCGACTTTCTTCCCTTGTGTTTTCGCGGAAAGATAAAAGATTTTTTGATTCTCTTCAGACAGTGATTTTAATGTCGCAAAAAGTGAAGCCATCGTTTTTCCAATGCCTGTTGGTGCAATCGAGAAAAGGAGATCATCATCTTTCATCGTCTGGTAGACAGCAGCCATCATTTCACGCTGTCCACGACGATAGGTATCAAAAGGGAAGTAGAGTTTTTCCAAGGAGACTTTCTTTGTATCGAGATGATCATAATATTGATTAAGCCACACCATGTATCGTTCAATGGAGTCACGAACAAATGATTCGAGTAGATCGATATCAAAATAATGTTCAAAATGGCGCATTTTATAATCGGAGAGCTGAATATAGGTGACTCGCCCCATCATGTCATCGAGATGCTCATTCTTCATGTACATATATGCATACATTTTTAACTGTGCGAGATGCTCGAGGTTCATTGTAAACTCATCGCTAAAAATAGGAAAACGCGTTGATTTAATTTCTTCCATCCATAACGTTTGATCAAGGATGATTAGACCATCAATTCTTCCCTGAAGAAAGATTTCTTGTCCTTCATGCTCAAAGAGATAACTAATAGGAACTTCAGCGCGATCCTCTTTTTGATATTTACTTTGTACGTATTGATGTGCTTTCGTTCCTTCAACGAGTGAGACGTTTTGAAATGTCTCAGTTGAGAGATCACCACTCGCATAAAGGAAAGAAACGAGAGCACCCACGGAAACGCGATATTGTCTCATGATTAACCTCTTTCGCTATCTTTATTATACCCCATTTTAATGATCACTTCATCGATGAATCATTGAAGAAGAAGGTAACTTGTGCTATCATGAAGGCAAAGTATGTCGAAGGGAAGATCATGATGGAACAACAAAAACTTACCAAAGGACCTTTACTCGATCAAAAAGGTCGTCTTATTGAAGCGGGATATCACACAGCCCTTGTTAAGGACTATTACCGAGACATGGTGAAAGTGAGAGGTATGCGCATCAAAGAATGGGATTACTATTACGTGGGTAATGATCACTTTGGGATCGCACTCACGGTTGCAGATAATAGTTACATGTGGTTTAGTGCAGTGACCCTATTTGATTTTGATCAGAAAAAAGAACGCTCATTCTCAAAGATGGGATTTTTATCCAACGGTAGACTAAAGATGCCTCAATCTTCAAACAAGGGCCATGTCATCTTTAAAAAGAAAGGTCAAGAAATATCCTTTATATTAGAGAAGAATAAGCGTCATATTGTTGCTTCAATTGAATCTTTTTATGATAAAAAGCCACTTAAGGTTGATCTTGTCCTCGAACCTACCATTAAAGACTCAATGGTGATTGCAACACCCTTTACGAAAAAGAAACACTTCTATTACAATCAAAAAATGAATTTACTTAAAGCAAATGGGACCGTTCAATTTGGTGATGAATCACTCATATTTAAAGATGCTTATGGCGTCTTGGACTGGGGTCGTGGGGTTTGGACGTATAAGAATACGTGGTATTGGTCCAGTTTAAATGGAATCTATCAAGGGAAGAGAATTGGATTTAATCTCGGGTATGGTTTTGGTGACTTATCAAAAGCAACCGAAAACATGCTATTTGTCAATGATAAAACCTATAAGCTTAACGATGTGGTTTTCAATATTCCACAAGTGGATGGCAAGGATGATTATCTATCACCCTGGACAATGACGTCTTCTGATGGAATGATCAACTTATCATTTACACCCATCTTAGATCGATTCAGCCATTCGAATGTACTCATCATTGAATCGAAACAGCATCAAGTCTTTGGTAAATTCTCAGGCATGTTTAAAATCAGCGATCAAGAAATCATCGAAATCAAAGACATGATGGGATTTGCTGAAAAAGTATTTAACCGATGGTGAACAAGCATTCATAAAAAGTAAAAGACTTTCATTTTGGCTTTCACTGTGGATATCCCCATGGTAAAGCCATTTTATTTTGGTCACGTATGAAAGCCTGATACGTAGTATCAACCAATGAAAATTGTTTCATAAAATATTCATAGGTTTTAAGGTTGAATTACCATGTGAATTGGTTTATAATACACCTAAACCGTTTCGCAAAATGCGATCGGTAGGGGATAAAAAATTAGATAGAATAAAGGTGGATAAGTATGAATGTCGTGAAACGTAACGGTACGATAGAACCGTTTGATTTACACAAAATTGCGCAAGCGATGCAAAAGTCGTATAAAAGCGTTGGACTCTCGTTTACTGATGAGGAGTGCTTGAAGCAAGCGCAAGAAATTACCAAGGCTTACCCAAAGAATGAAGATGTCGCGATTGAAACCATTCAGGATGATGTCGAACTTTATTTAATGAAGAAGAAGTACTATGAAGCTGCTCGTTCTTACATTAAATATCGTGAAAAGCAGAAGACAGATCGGGAAAATCCATGGGCCGATAATGATGAACGACAAGATCTCATTTTAAAGAAGTATTTAATTAATGGTGAAGATAAGAAAGACTTTATCAAGCGTATCGCGTTTGGGAAGTCTTCATTAGAAAAGATATTCCGTCGTAAAGAAGCCATTTTCGGGGGAAGAAACCTTTACGCCATTGGCCGCGATGGCAACATCACTGGGTCAAATTGCTATGTGGTTCAAGATCCTGAAGATAGCTTAGAAAGCATTTATAAAGTTGACTACCAAATCGCTAGAACGTATAGCTATGGTGGCGGTCAAGGGATGAACCTTTCAAAAATTCGTCCTAAAGGTGCGAAGGTCAATAACTCATCCAACACGACACCCGGTGTCATGGTGTTCGCTGAAAAGTACTCTCATACCACACTGAATACGCAACAGGATAACAGACGTGGGGCTTTAATGCTTGTCCTCAACATCGATCATCCAGACATTATTGATTTTATTACCACCAAGCTTGATCTTTCCAAAGTCAATGGTGCCAATATCTCGATTGCATTAACGGATGCATTTATGAATGCCGTTGAAAACAATTCGGATTGGGTCATGAATTTTGAAACGCCTTATGAAATCATTGAAAAGAAGATCAAAGCACAAGATTTATTAAAACTTGTGGGGTATGCTGCCCATACAATGGGTGATCCAGGAGTCATCTTCATCGATCATATGAATGATTACCATTTGATGAGCGAATATAGCGATGTTCGTTTTACCGCGACCAATCCTTGTGGTGAACAACCTCTGATGCCTCATGGTTCATGTAACTTAGGTAGTATTAACCTCAATGCCTTTGTGAGAAATGCTTTTGCAGAAAATGCAACCTATGATTGGGAACGCTTTGATTTTGTCGTCTCTGAAATGATTGTTGCATTAGACGATTTACTCACCATGTTAGGCGATCGTCATGCATTACCCGAACAAAGAGAGCACGTCAAGAACTATCGTGAAGTTGGACTTGGTGTGATGGGTCTTGCCGATTTAGCGTTATCCATGAGACTTCCTTATGGAAGCCCAGAGTTCTTAGAATTCTTAGATCAACTCATGCGTCGCATGATCAATACTGCCATGAAAGCTTCTGCACTCCAAGCGAAAGAACTCGGTGTGTTCCCACGTTTTGATTATGAAAAGGTTTCTAGCGGAACGTTCTATAAGACTGCTGTCGATCCAGATACAGATGCCCTCGTGAAGCAATATGGATTAAGAAACTCACGTCTCTTATCCATCGCTCCTACAGGATCTATCTCGAATATTCTTGGTGTCTCTGGAGGGGTTGAGCCTTTCTTCCAAATCAACTATACACGTCGTATTGTGTCGATGTTTGAAGAGGAAAAGACCATTACCATCTGGGAAAAAACGCCTGTTGCACTTGCAAAAGCGATGGGAGTTAAACCTGAAGAACTTCCAGAATGGGCACTGATTACCTCTCAAAATATTGCATTTATCGATAGAGCAAATGTCCAAGCAACCATTCAAAAATACGTGGATACAGCAATCAGTTCAACGTTTAATTTACACAATAGTGCAACCGTTGAAGATGTCATCAATATCTATAAAACCGCTTGGCAAAAGGGTTTCAAGGGTGCAACTGTCTTCAGAGATCGCTGTGCGAAGATTGGTATCTTAGCCGGCGTGAATGAAAACACCGAAGATTTGAATCCAGCAACACCTCCTCATGTTCATCTAGAAGAAAAATGGACAGACAAGAGAACGGGTGCAGTGAAGGAGTATGTCACACATATCTCGGTTTCTTCTTCAGGACATACACCTGAAAAGATTGAAAAAGAATTATGTCCACTTTGTGGCGATGTTCTTGTGAAAAAACAAGGATGCATTCACTGTAATAATCCTGAATGTGATTACGAAAAGTGTGCTATCTAATCTGAGATCAAAGGATGCTTAGGTGCATCCTTTTTTTCATCCATTATTTTGTTTTATACTAATAAAGATTAAGGAGGGCATTATGCAACCAAAGCGTAAAATCATGTATCTGATCATGAGTGTTTGGCTCATGTTGATGATGGGTGCTGTCTACACATATTCTGTGTTTCGACCTTAT
>CAYLLL010000069.1:0-5655 GCA_964384655.1 uncultured Mariniplasma sp.
AAGCCTTTTTTTGCGAGATGATAAGCGATGGACACTCCGCTGATCCCTGCACCGATGATCAGACAGTTAATCTTCATGATGCGAATCCTCCGCAATTTTTTTAAGTTCAACACCCATCGCTAAAGGTCTGACCTTATGGATGGCAATGTCTTCTAATGGTTTATTTAAAAATTTCGCGATTTCACGTTGAATCAGATGGCCACATGTAGTTGCTTGACATGGTCCCATACCCACTCTCAAAAGTCGCTTTAAATCTTCAAAATTCGTATATCCTTGTTCGAGAAACTCATGAATTTGTCCTAAATTGACATCTTCACAACGGCAGATGATGATATCTTTCTTATTCATAGTCTCACCCTTATCGTTACAAAATCATGAAGAAACTCCAACGGAATACTGCAAGTGACCAATGCAGTGTGGTCATTTTTGGTCTGTAATTGAATCGCTTCAATTTTTGCATCACAGATCGTTTCACCCGAACGATTTACGCCATCCCAAACTTCACCTTTAGCAGGCATAGGAAAAAACTCATAGGGAATTTTAAAGAAGGCTTGATCTCCCTTAATCTGTGCAACCACGATGGCAAGTCCTGGACAAGAGGTGACACAAAGTCCACATCCCGTACATTTATCGACGACCAATTGGGGTTGAGTATTGATATTTTCACCGATGATAATCGCGTCAAAAGGACATGATGTTTGACATGGATTGCATGGGATATCTTCATAGCACTCAAGAATAGCTTTGGGTCGAATCAGTGCTTTAGATTCAGGAAATCGTGACAAGACGAGATCCGGTGTTGGAATACCTGTTCTATTCAGCATGGTTATCACCTTTTCTAAGTTTTTCAAGGCCGACTTTTGTCTTGATGCCAAAAGGACCATTTCTGAGCATATCAAGTTCATGTTCATAATGCTCTTTCATTGTTTGATGATCTGGATGAGGTTTACCTAAACGCTTAGAAACATAAAGCCCCGTTAAGTAGCCTTCCATCATCGCTGAACTTGCTTCTTCGATACCCACCGCATCACCACAGGAATAGATGCCACTCACGGTGGTTTCATGACATTCGTCGATCACTGGAACAAATCCTCCTAGTTCATTGACAAATTTGGTTTTTGCACCAACCATCGATAACAACTGATGCATGGGTGATAGACCGACAGAAATGCATAAAGCATCTACCTTTTCAATTCTTTCAGTTCCTAATATAGGTTTCCATTGATCGTCAAGACTGACGAGTTCAACAGCTTCTAAATGATCGTGACCGATTGCTTTTTGAACCGTTGTCTGAGTATAAATAGGCACCCCAAGTCGTCTTATTTTTGATGCATGAACTTTATATCCACCGATCGTTTTTGCTGCTTCAATAATCGCCTTAACTTTTACACCGGCTTGAAGCAGTTGATAACTCACGATAAGACCAATATTTCCACTTCCCACCATGATGATTTCCTTACCTGGCAAGACACCATAAAGATTCATCAGTGTTTGAACAGCGCCTGCACCATAGACGCCAGGAAGATCATTGTTTTCAAAGGCTAAAAATTTCTCTGAAGCTCCGGTAGCCACGACAATGGCCTCACCAGAACAACGGTGATATTTATCTTCGTAAAGAACCGTCACAATCTTATCAGGATAAAGCCCAACGACAGTGGCTTCATGGAGGATCGTTAAATTAGGAAATTGATCGACATGAGTGATCAATTTTTGTGCGATATCAAATCCACGTGTTTTCGCATACTGTGCTTTAGAGCCGAAGAATTTATGGGTTTGTTTAACTAATTGTCCTCCCAATTGTGGACTGCGATCAATGATTAAAACCTGAAGCCCAGCTTCAAGTGCCATGTGGGCAGCGCATAATCCCGATGGTCCACCACCAATGATGATGAGTTCATAATGTTTCATCGGTAGACCCCCTTGTTCGTTTGTCTTTCTATATGCATGCCTACTTCTAATTGGGTGATGCATGTACGAACATTAGGCACTCCGTTGACAATCATATTGCATGAGGCACAATGCCCAATCGCACAATAAAAACCACGTGGTCTGTGGTTCTTGATACTATAACTGAGTGTCATAATTCCAAGATCATGCAATGCTGATGCAATCGTATCTCCTTCATAACCGATTACTTCTTTGCCTTCAAAGAAAAAAGGAATTTCCTTTTTGGGTGTAAACTCTAAAATGGGATGGGTCTTGACGCGCATATCGATACCTGTCTTTTCATCTGTCTTATCTATTAACTATTCTATCACATTTAAATGTGATAAAAAAGAGCCCATGATAAAACGCTTACATTTCATCACAAAAAAAGAAAAAAGGGAAGGTTCCCTTTGATCTATAGATAATGCTTTAATTGATTTAGTCTTTCAAGGTGGATATCTGCATCGATGAGTTCTTCTTTTGGACCATAACCATAATCACATGCAAAAGTTAAACAACCATTCATCTTTCCGGTTTCAATATCGATGATTCGATCACCCACCATCGCCATGGATTGTGGAAGTTGTTCTTTGATTTTGGTGAGGATTTGTTGTTTGGGTAAGTAGTCATGCATCTCTGAGCACACAAATTGATCAAAGTATCGATCAAGATTGAAATGTGCTCTCATCAGTTCCATGTAATAGGTTTTTGAGTTCGATAAATACACCAAATAGTAGCCTTTTTCTTTGAGATAAGAGAGTGTATCCATGACATCTAAATAAAGTCTTCCTTGACCTTTCTCAATCAAAGATTGCATGGTCTGTGAGATCATTGCACTTGCCTTTTGAATCACTTCTGGTGGTAGTGATGGCTTAAAGGTTGCCCACATCGCCGTAGGACTCATGCCAATAAAACGCTTAATCTCTTGAACATCCCAATCTTTTTTTGGAAGATGTCCTTCCTGAACGAGAAAATCCATCGCTTTTCGAAAGGCAGGTTCATAAATATGAATGGTATCATGCAAGGTCCCATCCCAGTCGAAAAGAATTGTTTTTATGGTCTTGTTGCTCATTATTCATCCTTGAACTTGAGTAAATGACCCATTTTATCTTTTTTTGTACGCATGTAATATTCATTACGCTCGTTGTGGTTGAGCTGGATAGGTTCACGAGATGTGATTTCAATTCCGTGACCTGTCAATCCCTTCAACTTAAGGGGGTTATTTGTCATGAGTTTAACTTTCGTCACACCTAAATCCGAAAGAATTTGAGCACCAATGCCATAGTCACGTAGATCTTCATCAAATCCAAGGGCTAAATTGGCTTCCACAGTGTCCATGCCTTGATCTTGGAGATTATACGCTCTGATCTTATTAATTAAGCCGATGCCACGACCTTCTTGACGCATGTAAAGCAAAATGCCTTTACCTGCTTTTTCGATTTTATCGAGTGCTGCATTGAGTTGTTCACCACAATCACACTTCAAGGATCCAAAAGCATCACCTGTCAAACATTCAGAATGAACGCGAACGAGAACTTCATCACCTGGTTTGATATCACCTTTGACTAATGCAACATGATGTTCACCGTTTAATGCATTCTCAAAACCCACCATGCGAAAATCCCCATGTGATGTCGGTAGATTAGCCTCTGCTGCACGCTTGATCAGTGATGAATCTTTTCTTCGATGCTCAATCAGTGATGCAATACTGATGATGATATGTTCATGCTCAACGGCAAGATGATATAATTCATCAATCGAATAGAGTTTACCATCATCATGGATCATTTCGAAGGTAACACCTAATGGATAGACCCCTGCCATATCCGCAAGATCAAGGGTTGCTTCAGGATGTCCTGCACGCTTAAGTACCCCACCTAAACGACCGATCACGGTATTGATGATGCCAGGTTGAATAAAATCTTCTTCTGCGGTCGAAGATTGAATAAGTCCACGTAAGGTATCCAAGATCAGTTGATCACCCTTTACATCGGTAGCCAATGAAACAGAGGGGCGAACGAAATTTTTGGATAATAATGATTTTTCGTAACTTGCAACTAAACCTTTTTCTGCAAAAAAAGATTTATTTGCGACAACCGAAATCGCTCCTTTTGTCATCGAACGAATTTGATTAAAAAGCTTTGAACTCATTTTTTCTACAGGAAAGACGACTTCCCCAACATTATCTTGATCATCATTATCGATAACAATCACGCACTTCCCTAATCGGAAAGCTTCAATCGCTTGTTCTATTGTGTTTAATTTCATGGTTGTTCTCCTTGTTTAAAATATCCTTCAATCATAAGATCATCACCAAAGTGATGAATGTTCATGTTTTTTAATGCATACGCTTGGTTCATTTTTTCGACACCTTCTCCACCGATGGGTGTGAGTGCTTCCTTACCTCCAACCATCTTTGGCGCGATAAAGACATACGCTTTATCGACAATATTTGATTCGAGAGCTTTGGCATGTAAAAAAGATCCACCTTCAATGATTAGACTATCAATTTTTCTTTCACCTAATCGATACATCAAATCAAGCATGTTTAATGGCATAGGCATCATGATAAACTCGACACCTTTTTCCTTATACGAATCCAATCTTTTTTCATCCACAAGCTCATCTACAATCAGCCAGGTCGGTTGTTGTTTCGCCGATTGGATGAGATAGCGGTCGAGTGGAACGATCAAATCAGGATCGATCACAATACGAATGGGATTTCGTGAAACTTTACCTTCACGTCGTGTATCTAAATGTGGATCATCGAGCAAAACTGTGTTAGCACCCACCATGATGGACATATATTCATGTCTGAGTTCATGGACATAGGCTCTTGAGGTTTCATTGGTGATCCATTTCGAATCTTTGGTTCGTGTAGCGATCTTACCATCAACCGTCATGGCATATTTCATCGCGACAAAGGGACGCTTGGTTTTGATATAATGTAAGAAAATCTCATTTTGCTTTTTAGAGACCTCTTCGAGAATCCCAGTTTCAACGTCAATTCCTGCCTCTTTTAATAGCGATACCCCACGACCATTGACTAATGGATTAGGATCGAGTTGACTGATATAGACTTTCTTTATCTTTTTTTCAATGATTTTTAATGCACATGGAGGTGTTTTCCCATAATGAGAGCAAGGCTCCAAGGTGACATACATCTCCGCGCCTTCAACATCCTCAATCGCGTGATGAAACGCATTCACTTCTGCATGGGCTTCACCAAAGCATTCATGATAACCTTCACCAATGATTTTGCCATCTTTCACAATCACTGCACCAACAAGGGGATTAGGATTGACTTTTCCCTTCCCAAGTTCGGCAAGTTCGATCGCACGTTTCATGTAATCATATTTAGTCTCATGACTCATGGTTATCTTTCACCTCACACGATGACTCTCTAAAATCGAGTTTCTTTAAAATTCGATAGAGATCTTTTGCATCTGCTTCTGGTAAATCCACACAACGATAGAGATCAAAAGGAATATGACTTGCTTCTAAAGACAGTTTTTTTCCTTCGTCAGTGAGATCAATCCAGACTTTACGTTCATCCTCGTGATCTCTTTGACGGGTAATTCGTCCATCTTTTTCGAGCTTCTTTAGTAGAGGGGTGAGCGTTCCTGAGTCTAAGGCTAATTTCTCACCTAGCTCAGATACACTTTGATGGTCTTTTTCCCATAAAGCAATCATGGTAATGTATTGCGTGTAGGTTAAATTTATCGGATC
>CAYLLL010000070.1:0-5602 GCA_964384655.1 uncultured Mariniplasma sp.
CATCGATACTATCCAAGATGCCTTTAATTTCATGATCTTCAAGGATAAGTCTTGCTCCAATAGCTTCGTGGTCGACACCAAACACATCTTCAAATGCATGTGAGTACGCACCATGACCGATGTCATGAAGCAATGCTGCACATAAAAAGAGTAATTGTTTTCTTTCATCGAGTGCCTCTTTAATATCTGGTACACTCAAAAAGCGATTGGCGATTTCATAGACGCCTAAACTGTGAGAAAATCTTGAATGTTCTGCGCCATGAAACACCATCTGAACACCCGAAAGTTGACGGATACGTCTGAGGCGTTGAAATAAAAACGAATCAATGATTTTTTTTATCACGAGATAATCCACGTGGATAAAACCGTACAGTGGGTCTTTAAAGACTTGTTGTTTCTTTAGTTTGTTCATAGAACCTCCGAAAGGTGAAAAAGTGCCTTACCTAGGCACTATTCGTTAATCGTATAGGATTTGACAAGCTCTACTTCATCTCCAGTAGAGAGCATAAAAGCACTTCCATCGTCTGTATCTAGATGACAGTCAAGACGAAATTCTGGGTGAACGCGGCAAAGGACGTTATCAAGAATCCCTGCTTTAATCCCTCCCACTTTAATGCTAACGACTTGACGATCGACAACCCCAAATTCTTTTCCTTCTTCAGGAGAAAAATGGATATGACGATCGGCAATGATGACACCTTCAGGAATCTCAACTTGTCCTTTAGGTCCAACCAGTGTCGCAGGTCCTGAACCTTTGACATCACCAGAAGAACGCACAGGTGCAACAAATTTAAAACGAATGGCATCACTCTTGGAAATTTCAACTTGCGATGCTTTTCTAACTGGACCTAAGATTCTAACGCCTGCTAAAACTTTACCATCTGGACTAATAACATCCACTTTTTCTTCAGCAGCGTATTGACCTGGTTGACTGAGTTCTTTTAAGACATGAAGTTCATATCCAGCGCCAAATAAGATTTCTAAATGTTCCTTCGTGACATGCAAATGACGTCCCGAAATACCCACAGGGATTTTTTTCATGATGAATCCTCCTCTATATACGTAGTGATTATAACATTTTCATGGGTTGTTTTCAACGACTTTATGATAGAATAAAGCCAAGAAAGAGGTGTTCCTATGCCAACGATTTTCGCAAGAATTATCCGTCGTGAAATCCCTGCCCATATCGTGTATGAAGATGACTTAGTCATCGCGTTTTTGGATATTTCCCAAGCGACCAAAGGTCATACACTTGTCGTATCCAAAGTGGATTATCAAAATATTTTTGATGTTCCTGAAAAGACTGCGAGCCATCTCTTCGGGGTCGCAACCAAACTTGCCAAAGCCATCCAAAAAGCTTTTGGCGCACATGCCCTCAATATCTTATCCAACAATGGTGAGTTAGCAGGACAGACCGTTTTCCATTTTCATCTTCACTTGATCCCTCGCTATGAACATCAAGATGACAACCTTTTTAAGTTAAAAAATAATCAAGGTAATTTAACGACCGATGATTATAAAGAAAGAGCCCGTTTAATTAAAGAGGCTCTATTGTAAATCGAACACCACCGGTAACATTTTCGACTTTAAGCATCAAGTTGAAATGGGTGCATGTTTTTTGTGCGATGCTCATCCCAAGGCCAAACTGACCGTTTTGGCCTTTTTCATAGGGTTTGAACACGTGGTCGATAAATTTTTCACTGATGGGTTCACCATCGTTAAAGAAGGTGAGCTTTTTATTTTTGAGTTGAATCACGATCTTTGTCTTTGCATAACGAAGTCCGTTATCAATGATGTTCGAAAATGCTGTATAGAAGTTTTCTTTCACACCAAAATAAGTGGAATCATCTAAATCGAGGTTAAACTCGATGGAGGTCCGATATTTTTGATTGTTGACGATATTGATAATCACGTCTTTGATTCTTACATCTTCAAATTCTGTCGAATCTTTCACATACTCTAATTTATTCAGTTCAAGGAGTTGTTTGACTTTTTGATTGAGCGTTTCCGCTTGTTTAACGATGACTTCTGCTTCTTTCACATCAGAGATACCATCACCAATCGCCTCAGCATACGATTGAATCACGGCAATCGGTGTTTTAAAGTCGTGTGAAATGTTTTGAAGCATTTCTTGTTTGGTCTTATCTGCCGCTTGAATTTCTTGACGCATTTTCTCAATGGCTTTCGCAAGATCCGTGATTTCATCACTACCATCGATTTCGATGGGTTCTTGATAGTTATTTCGTCTTAGGACTTGGACTTCTCCTTGAAGTCTCTTGATGCGTTCTACCGTGATTCTTGACCACATTAAAATGATGACGTTACCAAGAAGGACAAGGGCGATAAAACTCACTCTGACGAGGAGTGAAAATGAACTACCAAAGGCAGAAAGATAATCTTCAGAGGTAAACACAATAATATAATTATCGCCAGGTCTTCTCTCAATACGGAAATAGTAATGCTCCCCGTCGATTTCCACATGACGCGTTTGTCCTGGCCAAATAGACATCATTTCAACGATATCGATGGCTGAATAGTGATCATCTAGTACATCTAAGTTACTACTGTAAAGAACCACGCCGTTCGATGAAATGACATAGCCATTATATTCAGAGACTGGAGGATTGGAAAAGTTCTGTCTCACATCATTTAAATACGCTGAAAGCTGTACTTCATTTTGAGAGGCTCTAAAATCAGCAAATACTCGGTTTAAAGCAATCATAAAAACGAGACTCGTTAAGAGTGTCACGATACTAAAGATTAAGTTTAGCTGTGTGGCTAACTTAATTTCTTTCATAATAAGCGGTATCCATATCCATAAATCGTTTCAATTTTTAATTCAGGCATCTTGTGTCTTAGTCTTCTGAGTAAATCATCGACCACACGGTCACTACCGTAGTAGTTTTCACCCCATACATGTTTTAATATGTCTTCTCTAGCGAATGCTTGATTGACATTCTTTAAGAAGAATAACAAAAGTTCAAATTCTTTATTGGTCAGTTCAATCGATACTTGACCATCTTTGATTTCGCGGCGAGTGATATTGATTTCATAAGGTCCATAGTGTACCATTTCAGAGGTCTCTCTTGCTTGATGACGTTTAAGGACAGCCTTGACACGTAAGATGAGTTCTCTTGGGGAATAGGGTTTGGCTAAATAATCATCGGATCCTAATTCTAATCCCATAATTTTATCTAAATCTTGATCGCGCGCTGATGTAAAAATAACGGCAGCCGGACTATGGTGATCTTTGAGTGATTTAATCAGATCATACCCACTGATTTCACCGGTAAGCATGATATCTAATATCCATAAATCCACATCATCTTCAATATGTGCCATCGCGCTTTCACCATCATAAAAAACGGTTGTTTCAAAACCTTCACGAATCAAATATTTTCGAATGATCTCGGATAAATCTTTTTCGTCTTCGACATAATATATTTTCATAATGACCACCTTTATTTAGTAAAATAAGCGTGCGCGAGCACACTTATTATACCATGGAGACTAAAATAAGAGAGAAAAATGAAGCACCTATAGGATAGCAAAAGAGTATGGGATGTCTATGTTTTTTTTGTGTGAAATGATGTTATTTGATGACATCTGTTTTCATATAGGGGCGTAAAACTTCAGGAATAGTGATCGAACCATCCGCATTTTGATAATTTTCGATAATCGCAATCATGGTTCTGCCTACAGCTAATCCTGATCCATTTAAGGTGTGAAGGTATTCGGTCTTAGCATCTTTCGTGCGCTTAAAGCGGATATTGGCACGACGTGCTTGATAATCTTCAGCATTTGAGATGGATCCGATTTCACGGTATGTCTGTTGTCCTGGTAACCAGACTTCGATGTCGTATGTCTTCGCCATTCCAAACCCCATATCACCGGTACATAGCGTCACGACGCGATAGGGAAGTCCCAAACGCTTTAATACTTCTTCAGAATGGAGAAGCATGTCTTCGAGTTCATCATAAGATGCTTCGGGTTTCGCAAATTTGATCAGTTCCACTTTATTGAATTGATGTTGACGTAATATCCCACGTGTATCTCTTCCTGCTGAACCCGCTTCAGAACGGAAAGCTGTCGTATATGAGACGTATTTGATTGGTAATATGTCACCTTCAAGAATTTCATCACGATGTAGGTTAATCGTAGGTACTTCAGCGGTTGGGTTTAGATACCAACTGTTATCTCCAGCAACCACTTTAAATGAATCTTCTTTAAACTTAGGGAATTGTCCTGTGGCATACATGCTCTTTTCATTCACGATATAAGGAGGAATGATTTCAGTATACCCATGTTCATGGGCATGGAGATCCATCATCCATTGAATGAGTGAACGTTCAAGACGTGCACCCAATCCTTTATCAACCACAAAACGAGCGCCCGTGATTTTTGCAGCACGATCGAAATCTAATATCCCAAGCTTTTCTGATAATTCAATGTGATCTTTGGCAGGAAAATCAAAGACTCTGGGTGTTCCAACACGTTTGATCTCCACATTGTCATGATCATCTTTACCCACAGGAACACTCATGTTTGGTAAATTAGGCGTGATGGCGAGTAAATATTCGATCTTTTCTTCTACTTGTTTTAACTCATCATCTTTTTCTTTAATTTCATCGCCCAAATGAGCTACTTCATTGAGGACGGATGTTGCATCCAATTTAGCTCTTTTCATTTCACCAATCTTCTTGGATGCTTCATTTCGAAGTGCTTTCTTCGCTTCCACATCGATGATGATCGCCTTTCTTTGATTATATAAATCAACGATCTCATTAAGGTAATTGAAATCACCATTTCTTGTCGATAGACGCTTGATCACATCCTCGATATTTTCTACGACATAACGTAAATCTAACATATATATTTCCTCCTTAAGAATAGAAAAACGCCCTTAAACATGCTAAGGACGTATCATACGCGGTGCCACCTTAGTTCTAGAGAATCTCTAGCCCTCAAACATCTTTAACGCAGACTTACGGACGGGATTAGCGTCACTAGGAAAGTGGATTTCCATGTTACTTTTTCAAATGCTTGCACCATCCGCATTCTCTCTTGATCAAAGCCACATGTACTTCTCTTTCTTACGTGTTATCTCTATTATAATGGGAAGCCTATGAAAAGTAAAGAGACCTATTTGGCTTTCCGATTGATGAGCGCTTGTAGCTCATCCTTTAGTTCATCTTTTTGAAGACCAAAATCTAAGATCGCTTCGATATAGTCGACTTTATTCCCTACATCATAACGTTTTCCTTGAATATCATAACTATAGACTTTTTCAGTCGCCATTAATCTTAATATCGCATCCGTGAGTTGAATTTCATTCCCCGCACCTCGTGTTTGATTTTTTAAATAATCAAAAATGCCTGGTGTAAGAATGTATCTTCCTCCAATCGCTGAGCGTGAAGGTGCTTCTTCAACTTTGGGTTTTTCAATCACACCTTTGAGTTCAACAATCGGTCCTTTTTGTCCTTCTTTTGGAATACATATGCCATATTTAGATGTATTTTTAAGTTCAACTTCCATCGTACCAAGTACCGTGGAGTTTACCTTTTCATAGACCTCAACGAGTTGTTTGATCGCGGGTTGATCT
>CAYLLL010000071.1:0-5512 GCA_964384655.1 uncultured Mariniplasma sp.
TGAACTCGAATGTTTTGAAAAAGGACATATCGATATGGTGCTTCGTTTGTATAAAAAAGGATATATTAAAGACCCACTCCATTTCTCCTTCGTTCTTGGTGTGAATGGAGGAATGACCGGTGAAGCACGCGATTTTCATTTTATGAGAGAAAGCATTCCCGAACAAGCCACTTTTTCTGTCGCTGGCATTGGGAAATATGAGTTTTCACTTGCTGAATTGGCGATTGCTCATGGAGGTCATGTGAGAGTCGGGTTAGAAGATAACATCTATCTTGAAAAAGGTGTGCTCGCTAAAGGCAATCGCGAGCTCGTCTTAAAAGTGGTTGAGATTGCAAAGCGATATCAACGTGAGATTGCCACCCCTAATGAAGCTCGACAAATATTAAGAATAGAGGAAAGATGATGATGAAATTATGTCCCTTCGGCACCCATCGTGTGATTGAACCCAAAGGATGTTTGCCCCAAGCCGCATTTCAACTCGATGCGACACCTGTTTGTTATGATAATGAAGTATTGATCGATGTTGATGTTTTGAATATCGATAGTGCATCCTTTCACCAGCTCAAAGATGCCAATGATCAAGATCCTGAAAAGATGAAGGAAATGATCAAGTCGATTGTGAAGACTCAGGGTAAGATGCAAAATCCTGTGACGAAGAGTGGTGGTATGTTGATTGGAACCATTAAAGAAGTAGGTGCGTTATTCCATGATCAACACTTAAAAAAGGGAATGAAGATTGCGACCCTTGTTTCGCTATCATTGACACCCTTACATATCGATGAAATTTTAGATATTAACATGGCGAATGAACAAGTCACCATTTCAGGGACAGCGGTTCTCTTTGATTCAGGGATCTATGCTGTCATTCCTGATGATCTTGATGAAAAGTTGGTTTTAGCAGGTCTTGACGTTGCAGGCGCTCCTGCTCAAGTGAAAAAACTTGTCAAAGAAGGCGATACAGTGCTTATCCTTGGGGCAGGTGGTAAATCAGGTATGCTCTGTGCATATGAAGCGAAAAAACTGGTAGGTCAACATGGACGTGTGATCGGTATGTTGCATAGCGATCGACAAAAAGATCTTTTATTATCCAATGGTTTAGTCGATGATATCATCATTGGAGATGCAACCAATAGTATCGATATCTATCATCAAGTTGAGACATTGACGGAAGGAAGACTCTGTGATTTAACGATCAATGTTGTCAATGTTCCTAATACTGAAATGACGTCCATTTTAGCAACCAAAGAAGGGGGAATTGTCTACTTCTTCAGTATGGCAACCTCGTTTACACGTGCTGCACTGGGTGCAGAAGGTGTAGGTAAAGATGTGACCATGATGATTGGTAATGGATACAGTAAAGATCACGCTGATATTACCTTAGCCATCTTTAGAGAATCACCGATGATGAAAGAAATTTTTATGAAGAAATATGCGTCTTAAAGGAGGAACTCATGAAATTAGAACTCAATGAACGCTACCTAGAACGCAAAAACAAGTATTTTCCCAATGTAAGTCTTGAGGATTGGAATAATTGGAAATGGCAAACTGCGCATCGGATTAAATCCGCTGAAGAACTCAAAAAATATATTCCATTGACACCTGAAGAAGAACAGACCATTCATAAGATTTTAGGACATTTACGTATGGCGATTACGCCCTACTATTTATCCTTAATTGATCCTGAAGATCCAGCGTGTCCCATCCGCAAACAAGCCGTTCCTTTCAGTGGTGAGTTATTGCAGGGGAAGCATGACTTGCTCGATCCCCTACATGAAGATCAGGATTCCCCTGTGCCAGGTCTAACCCATCGATATCCTGATCGTGTTTTGTTCTTAATTACCGATATGTGTTCGATGTACTGTCGCCATTGCACAAGACGACGTTTTGCAGGTCAGCATGACGAAGAACTCAAGAACGAAAACATCGAAAAAGCGATCACTTATATTAAAGATCATCCTGAGATCAATGATGTTTTATTGTCAGGTGGGGATGCATTTATGGTATCTGATGAACGCATCGAATGGATATTAAAACAACTCAGAGAAATCGATCATGTTCAAGTCATTCGCTTTGGGACACGAACACCCGTGGTTATGCCCATGCGTGTGACCGATAAACTTGTCTCTATGTTACAAAAGTATCATCCCATTTGGGTCAATGTCCATTTCAATCATCCCGATGAAATCACCCCTGAATCCAAGTTGGCGATAGATCGTTTAGTCAATGCGGGTATTCCTGTAGGAAACCAATCGGTATTGCTTAAAGGCGTCAATGACTGTGTTCATGTGATGAGACGTTTGGTTAAGGGACTGATCGCAATTCGTGTTCGTCCGTATTACATTTATCAATGTGACCTTTCGTTTGGTATTGAACATTTTAGAACAACCGTTTCTAAGGGAATTGAAATCATTGAAGGATTACGCGGTCATATCAGTGGACTCGCTGTCCCCACGTTTGTCGTGGATGCCCCTAATGGTGGAGGAAAGATTCCTGTGATGCCTAATTATATGATCTCTCAAGCCCCTGGTAAGGTTGTTTTACGTAATTTTGAAGGTGTGATTACCACCTATAGCGAACCCGATCACTATATTTCAGAATGTCAATGTGAAGAATGTAAGAAAGCTAAGCTTGATGGAGTCGCAGGATTGCTTAATGGACAAAATATCTCCATCGAACCTGAACATTTGACCCGCCACGTGCGGAATCATCATGAAAAACATTCTTGATGCCCATCGTGCTGTTGGCATTGTTGGCCTTGCTAAAAATACAGGAAAGACGACAACACTGAACTATTTAATCAAGCAATATCAACACGAAAAACTTGGGTTAACATCCATCGGTCTTGATGGTGAGACACTGGATCAAGTCAATTATTTACCAAAACCGAAGATCATGGTCTATCCAACCATGGTGGTTGCTACCGCAAAATCATGTCTCAAGCACTCGACTGCGAAAATTCATATACTTAAGGAGACCTCCTTAGACACTGCTTTAGGTCCCATCGTGATTGGTGAGGTTTATGAAGAAGGAACCATGATGCTTGCAGGACCTACCACCAATCGTGAAATGAATCAATTACTGTCAGAACTTAAATCGTACACCACACGAATTTTTGTCGATGGTGCATTTAATCGTATGACTTTTTCTTCCATATCTGAACTTGATGGTATAATCCTCGCAACAGGTGCAGCTTTTTCAACACGAATGGAAGAAACTGTGATGAAGACAGCGCTTTTTGTTCATGTATTTAACGCGAAGACACCAGAAAATGATCTTCATATTCAAGGATCCATGATGATCAAAACTGAACATAACACATGGTCGATTGATCATAAATCTATCCATGAATTTGAGCATGCCATTCAAACGATCAGAGATAAAATTGAGTTAATCTATATCAAGGGTGCAATCACACAAAAATTAATGAACATGGTCTTAGAGACACGATGGGAGAACATGACATTAGTGATTGATGATCCAACAAAGATGCTCATTCATCACTCATGGATGCATGCCATCCAAAAGCTTCATTTGCATATTCAAGTATTAAAACCTATTCCTCTTTTATGGATTACCATGAATCCATGGAGTCCATCGGGAGACGGATATGATGAAAAAGAGTTTTATCAAGCATTAAATGAGGTTATCCATATGCCTATAGATAACGTCAAACGATTGGAGACCACATGAACAAACTAAACTTAGACAAAGACATCATCCAAGCTTGTCGTATGATGGCTAAGCACATCGCAGAGGATGTGCAAACTTGGATCAATCAAAACACAACCGTCAGTGTAGAACGTACGATTTTACGTATGCTTGGCATCGATGGTGTCGATTCATTGGGACGTCCTTTAGTCAACGCAGTCATCGATCATCTCGTTAAAGATGCTGATATGACAAAGGGTGTTGCCTTTTATATGGCACATGCTATTTTTGAGTCTTCATCTGATCCTACAGATGTTGCAAGACGAGTTGCAGAAGGAAAACTTGATCTCTCGATGTATCAAAATCACCCTCTAGCCCATGGTGAAGTGCTCATTCCGTTTATTGAAAAAATGATGACCAGAGTTGATGTCATGAAAGAGACGCGTCGTGAGATGCTCCTTGTAGGACCTCATAAAACCACACCTCTTAAGTACGTGATTGTCGCTACAGGCAATATTTATGAAGACATAAAACAAGCAATATCAGCAGCAAAAAAAGGTGCGGACATCATCGCTGTCATTCGAAGTACAGGACAATCCCTATTAGACTATGTTCCCTATGGACCCACCACAGAAGGTTTTGGGGGAACGTATGCAACTCAAGCTAATTTCCGATTAATGCGTGATGCTTTAGACCAAGTGTCGAAAGAAGAGGGACGCTATATTAGACTCGTCAATTATGCTTCGGGTTTATGTATGCCTGAGATTGCAATCATGGGAGCGACTGAACGACTTGACATGATGCTTAACGATTCTCTATATGGCATTATTTTCCGTGACATCAATATGAAGCGAACCTTTATTGATCAGTACTTTTCAAGGGTAATCTCAAGTTACGCAGAGATTATCATTAACACAGGAGAAGATAACTACTTAACGACTTCTGATGCGTTTGATCATGCGCACACCGTTTTAGCCTCACAGTTTATCAATGAACAATTCGCTAAACTTGCAGGGATGAAAGAACCGTACATGGGTTTGGGTCATGCGTATGAGATTGATCCTAAACTTGAGAATAGTTTTCTTTATGAAATCGCACAAGCAGAAATGTCCAGAGAAATTTTTCCCAATGCACCTTTAAAATACATGCCACCAACGAAGCATATGACCGGTGATATTTTCATGGGGAATATCCAAGATGCTCTCTTTAATATTGCAGCAGTCACTACCCATCAATCGATCCATTTATTAGGCATGATGACTGAAGCGATTCATACACCATTTATCAGTGATCGTGCGATGGCGTTAAACAATGCAAATTACATTGAAACAGCCTTTAAAGATTTTGGTGATGAGATTGAATTTAAAGAAAATGGCATCATTAAAAATCGTGCAAAACATGTGTTAAAAGAAGCACATAATCTTTTAAAAACGATTGAAAAAGAAGGATTATTTGAAGCACTCTTTCAGGGTAGATTTGCTGAAATATCACGACATGAAGATGGAGGAAAAGGGCTTCACGGAGTCTTTTTGAAGCATGACGATTATCGTAACCCTGTGCTTGATTTGATGGTTAAGCGAATGAAGGAGGATCAACATGAGCCAAAAAAATAAATGGATTCGTCCGTATGGCGATACCGAAAACGATGGCAAGATCCAACTCTCTTTTTCTCTTCCCATTCCTCAGGGTCCTCTAGGGGATGAAGCAGCAAAAAATATTTTATTGCAGATGGGACTTCACGATCCAGCCATCGTACATAGTGAAGCATTATCCAATGATTTTTCATTTTATATCATGTATGGACGAGCGGAACATCAAGTCGATGTCACGTCCCTTAATGTGGTCACGATGGATCATGATGTGA
>CAYLLL010000072.1:0-5501 GCA_964384655.1 uncultured Mariniplasma sp.
CTGGCCAAGTTTTTTAATGAGGATTATCCCGACGTTGTTGAGTTGATTATTCGCAAAAACAAAGGAATACCTGAGGATAGACCAACTCGAACTCAAGACGGTGAATTGAGTATAAAATCAACCACATCAGGAATGAGCGTCAAATTCATTAGAGTGTTGTTCGAATCACTAATAAACAAAGTTGCTAAACTTGAGAATGAGATTAAGGACTTGAAAAATAATCGGTAGTGTCAAGAATTTTGTGTAAATGAAATGAATTAAAGTCTTAAGAACTCTCTTTTGTGCTTTTTATGGTTTTGATGTGCGACACTTAGTCCAATATATACGTGACATATGATTTGATAATAAAACTTATCGAGTTTTCCACTGAGCTTTTTAAGACAGTAATTCTTACAAGCTGATGCACACATGATGTATTCGGATTCAACATTATTTTATTTTGAATTTTTAGCATTCTTTAAAAAAGATTTTGAAACAAAATTATAGAAAAGAATTTTTGTTATAATTTTGTTAGGTGACCAAAATGCAAATTAACCTGTCATATGTATCAGAGAAAGATATTGACCTACTAATTATCGAAGAATTGATATCATCAGAAGAATTTAGAAATCTATTTTTGTATAGAACAAATAGGCATAATTATTCAATCCATTCTATAGAACATTCAAAATTTGATCCAATACATGGCGAATCCGACATAACAGTATTATTTACCATTGGTACCGATAAATATGCGCTTCTCATTGAAAACAAGGTTGATGCATTAGCAATGCCAAGCCAATGTGAGCGATATTTCAATAGAGGTGATTTTTCGATTAAAATGGGCGAATACAACAGCTATGATGTGTTTATCGTTGCTCCAAAATCATATCTCGCAACGAATGAAGAAGCTAAGAAGTATCCTTATCAATTGACTTACGAAGAGATTATCGATTACTATACAAAATACAATTCAGCTCGATTCCAGTATAAAATCGAAATTTTAAGTATGGCTATCCAAAAAAAGATCAATGGTTATACACCTCAGCTAGATTTAAAGACGACTGACTTTAATAGACGATATGAAATATATCAAGAGAAATATTTTCCTAATATAGAGATGTACAAGTATCCTGGGGATCGAGGTCCTAGAGCGGTATGGCCCGGGTTCAAGTCTTATATTAAAGGTGGACACATCACTCACAAATCTAATAAGGGATATGTTGATTTGATGTTTAATGGATTAGGCAATCATCTTGACCATATTAGTACTATTTTTGATAAGCATCTTGATGAGGATATGTTAATTGTTAAAACTGGCAAGTCTGGAACCATTAGAATACATGTCCCTATTATTGATTTTAAAGATGATTTTGATAAGCAAGAAGATCGATTAGTTCATGTTTTTAATGCAGTTTATAGATTGACTAAATTGACTCATATTGTAGATGATAAAGTGCTTTTTTCACCAATAAAATAAGGTATTGCAACACTTCGATTTTTGTATATTTTTTGAATCAATTAAGGGCAATTTAAGGGCAGAACGAAAAAATATAAGAAAAAACGGCTTCATTAAGCCGTTATTTTTGTCTTGGTGGAGATGAGGGGATTTGAACCCCTGTGCAAGACCTTTTGCTCAGTACTTTCTACATGTTTAGTTCATTTATGATTTCATGGGATGAACGAAATGGACAAAAAGTTCAACACACTATCCTATGTTATTCATTGATTGACCTAGGAACTTCAACCAATATAACTTACTGAGTGAGCCGCATCTAAACCGTAAGTAAATTTAGAGTTGGCACGCACCTTTTCTTAGGCAGCGTATGAAAAAGTTTGGTTTCCGGATATTAATCCTCGGCTTTTTTACATGAGCAACCATGACATGCTTATACTGAACGCCGTGCCGTGACGAATCCATAACATCCCCAGCGGATACATCTTACATCAAACAATCCTTCTTGTAAAGTCTTTTCCTTATTTTTCCTAAAAATAAAGGTGGTATAATAAACTAAAGGACAGGTGATTATGATGCACAAGATACAAACAGCGATTATTGGTTACGGAATGTCAGGAAGATACTTCCATTTACCCCCTTTACTCCATCATCCCAACTATCATGTCAAATACATCATGACCCGAAACGAGAATACGCAAAAGGAACTCTCTGAAAAGTATCCATATATTGATGTGATTACAGATTATCATATCGCATTAGAAGATGAAGCGATTGAACTCATTATCATCGCCACATCCAATGATGTTCATTATAGTTACACTAAAGAAGCCATCCTGCATAAAAAACATGTGGTTTGTGAAAAACCTTTTGTTGATACCTATACGAAAGCTAAAGAACTTTTTGACCTCGCCCGTAAGAACCAAGTGATATTGCGGGTATTTCACAATCGTCAATATGATGGGGATATATTAACAATCAAGAAAATTCTTGCATCTTATGATTTTGGTCAAATCGTTTCATTCACCGCTCGGTTTGATACTTTTGATCCTGTCATCAATGACAACTGGCGCTGGCAAGAAGGACATATGGCTGGGGTTTACTATGATTTAGCACCTCATTTAGTCCATGATGTCATCAATTTATTTGGTATGCCCAATCTCGTGAGCAATACACTTTTTGATGATCGTCCTGGGACAAGAGTCGATGACCATTTTGAAATGGCACTTTACTATGATGATCTCACATGCTTTATCGGTGCACACAAATTAAACCGCGATCCTCGTCCACGCTTTGAAATCATTGGATCGAAAGCATCTTATGTTAAATATGGATTTGATCAACCTGATCTCGTTCATTATGCGACCGATGATATCTATCAAACGTCAAATCTTAGAAGTGAACTGATTTATAACCGCGAACATAAACAAACGATTCCCTTACTCAAAGGCGAACATTATCGTTTTTATGATTTGCTCGCAGATCATATCGATGAATATCCTGAAGATGATAAAGATGAACATTTAGCGCTTCAAGTGATCTTGATCATGCAACTAGGGTTAGTCTCTCATCAGACGAAGCAATTAATGAAGGTTCCACATAAGGATCTATAGATAACTTACATAAAATACCAGATAGTATGCATAAGAATTATGCTATACTAAACACATACGAAAATTCTAAGGGGAACATGATGATAAAAACCATAATCTTTGATATGGATGGAACAATCTTAAATACGATTGATGATATCGCCATCGCTGTCAATGTCGCACTAAAAGAAAAAAATCTTCCATTAAAGACTATCGATGAAGTTAAATTGGCTGTAGGGAATGGAGCAAAAAAACTAATCGAACGTGTCACGCCCTATGGCACAAATGAAACACTTAAACATGAGATTTTCACGATCTATCAAACCTATTATAATGCCCATAGTCAGGATTTTACAGGTCCATATGAGGGGATAATTGAGTTGTTGACAGAATTAAAGAAACAAGGTTATAAGCTTGCCACCGTGTCCAATAAATATCAACATCTCGTCCAAGAACTGAATCAGAATGTCTTTCGGGGACTCTTTGATTGTGCGATGGGTGAGACACACGGTATCCCCATAAAACCCGCACCTGATATGGTCTATCAAGTGCTTAAGGATCTTGAATCAACCCAAGATGAATCCCTCTTTGTAGGTGATTCTGATGTGGATATCGATACAGCGAAAAATGCAGGGATGAAAAGTGTCGGTGTGACCTGGGGATTTAGAACCCAAGAGGTTCTCCTCAAACACCAAGCGACATATATCATCCATCATCCAGATGAGCTTTATGCCATCTTAAAGGAGGAAAATCAACATGAGTATGATCAAGCTTGAGAATGTCTCCAAGTTTTATAAATCCGCTGAAACTGTCTCTGTAGGAATGCAGAAGATTAACCTAGAGTTTTCTTTAGGTGAATTTGTTGCGATTACAGGGGAATCAGGTTCTGGGAAATCCACCTTGCTCAACGTCATCAGTGGACTTGATGGCTATGAAGAAGGTGAACTCTATATCAATGGAGAAGAAACATCCCACTACACGATCGCTGATTGGGAAAGATATCGTGGATCGAATATCGGTTTTGTGTTTCAAAACTATAACATCATCGATTCGTTTACTGTCTATCAAAATGTGTTACTCGCCTTAGAAGTTCAAGGATATCCAGCTAATGAACGACGTGCAAGAGCACTAGAACTGATTGATAAGGTTGGACTTTTGTCCCATAAAAATCATAAAGCATCCAAACTTTCAGGGGGACAAAAACAGCGTGCAGTCATCGCTCGTGCGCTTGCCAAGGATTGTCCGATAATCGTCGCTGATGAACCTACAGGTAATCTTGATTCAGCTTCAGGAGCTCAAGTCTTAAGTCTTCTTCATGAAGTCAGCAAAGATAAACTCGTTATCGTTGTCACCCATGATTACGAACAGGTCAGTGAATATGCCACACGCAAAATCAAGATGCATGATGGTGAAGTCGTTGAAGATAAGAAAATTAAAAATGCCGACATGAAAGAAAGCGATGTCCTCCCAGGACATCGTGGTATGTCATTTTTTACATTAATGCGTTTCACATTGAGAAGCCTTTTTGCTACACCTAAGCGATTAATTTTCTTAATATTAATGCAAATGGTAGTCATGATGGCATTCACTTTAGTTTATACATGGCGCGTCAGTCAAATTAGAGATACTGAAATCACGCAGTCGCAACGTTTCCCCAACGTCCCCGACACTAGAGTGTTGGTTGAACGACGTGATGGGACCCCGTTTACTCAAGATGATTTAGACTATTTCTCAGAAATAAGAACTGTGGATAGAGTCTATGAAAACGGCTTAAGTTTTTATAATTCACTCCCCCTTTATCTTTTCCAAGATTCCGATAAATGGAGTAATGGGGTGGGGATATCCTATAGTTCATGGGAACCTGCTTCAGGAACAGATGCGGCAGTTATTCTTCATCCCAATGAAATTGAAGGAGAATATCCTGACGCAAAATACGAAATCATTATAGGTCATCAATGGCGAAATTATCAAATTGGTGAAACCATCAAAATTGGATCCTCAAGTTATTATGAAAATCCCGATGAAGAAGATTTCGTGGGAACGTTCACGATCGTAGGTATTGATCGTGCTAAACGCAATGTCATCTATTTTTCTGATGAATTTTTAAATGATCCTAATTTGGATCGATACACCATCAATCAACAAATGAAATTTGAACTTGAGAATCAAGCCAAATGGGGGTTTTCCATTGTCTACGATGATGAAAACTATAATGCACAAGCAGATGATCGTTTAACTGGTAGACGTGTTGATTTTTCTGATGAATCGGATACTACCACATTTCAAGAGACAGTCGACCTTGAATTCTTCGGATATATTTGGCTTCCCAATAGCTGGGAAAGCATCGAAGTGAATTTGACCGTCGAAGATGTCGATATTTATGCTGCAGACACATATTATTGGGCAAGAATGTCACCTGAAGTGGCTCAAGAACTTGTGGATTATTTATTAATAGAGTTTGAATATGTTTATAA
>CAYLLL010000073.1:0-5490 GCA_964384655.1 uncultured Mariniplasma sp.
ATTTATAAATCATCTTTATAAGGAAACATTGTGATAAACATCTTGAACATCATCAAGTTCATTGAGCATGTTCATCAGTCTTTCAAATCTTTCCATATCTTCGGAGTCTTCAAGTGAGGTTTCCATGATAGGTAACCACATGATTTCTTCTGTATCATATTCGAGATCGGGTTTTGCTTCATTGAACGCTGTACGAATCGCATTGAAGTTTGTGGCTTCACTATAGATAGTGACCCCTTCTTCATCGGTTTCAATATCACTCACGTCTAAATCATTTAAAACGAGAATTTCTAAAACCTCATCTTCAGTAATTCCCTTCATGGAGAACACGGCACTGTGTGTAAATTGATGAATCACCGATCCAGAGATTCCTAGTTTACCACCCGTTTTTGTAAAGCAGTTTCTCACTTCAGAAATCGTACGATTGACATTATCTGTATAGCATTCAACAATGAGTTGTGAACTTCCTGGACCAAAGCCTTCATAGCGTACTTGAGTGACATTATCTTCTCCGCCGCCTTTAGCTTTATCAATATTACGCTTGATAACGTCAGCTGGAACTTGTTCTCTCTTTGCTTTTTCGATCATGCGCTTTAAAGTTTGATTGGTATCTGGATCTGGAGATCCTGATTTTGCTGCTAAATAGATTTCTCTTCCATATTTTGCATAGAGTTTACTTTTAACAGCAGCAGATTTTGCCATAGCTACTTTACGTACTTCAAATGCTCTTCCCATTTTTTAAACATCCTTTACTTACTAAATTTTTCGTTATATGTCTTTATGCTTTGTGCAATAATTTTTTGTGCTGCTTCTTTACCTTCGATATCAAGGATATAGGTTTTCTTACCTTCTAATGATTTATACACTTCAAAAAAGTGTCCCATTTCAGTCAGTAAATGTGCAGGCAGTTCGCTAATATCTTTGTACTGCGTCAATGAAGGATCTCCAAAGGGAATTGCAATAATTTTTTCGTCAATTTCATCTGAATCGATCATTTTCATCACGCCAATAGGATAGCAATGCACCAAACTTAATGGTTCGATATCTTCTTGACATAGCACTAAGACGTCAAGGGGGTCATTGTCTCCTGCATAGGTTCTTGGAATAAATCCGTAATTGGCTGGATAGTGCGTTGAGGTGAATAGAATACGATCTAAAATAATCATGCCTGTTTCTTTATCGAGTTCGTATTTTTTCTTACTACCTTTGGAAATTTCGATACATGCGATAAAGTGATCCGGTTGGATACGCAATGGATCGATATCATGCCATATATTCATGAGATCAGGACTCCTTTTTTATGTTCATTACCATTTTATCATCTTTGACCCGAAAAAAAACACCCAAAAAGAGGGTGTTCTATAAGAAGAGCCCTATTAGGTATCGTTTTGTTACCTATCCCCTTGAGGGTCTTCTTGTTGTATTTAAGTATCCTTTCGGTTACGAACTTTAAACAACCCTATCTCGTCTAATGATCGTAGTCGCAATCTTTTGGCATTGCGGTAGAGACGTCATCACCATGTGCTATGACTTATACGATAATTAAATACATAAACATTATAGCAGTCATAAGATGGGTTGTAAAGGTTAAATTGTCGCTTCTTTTGAATGAGATAGATACAGTTTATACGTATTCTCAAGAAGCGCATTAATCGTCATAGGTCCGACACCTTTGGGTACAGGTGTTATGTATGAACAATGGTCTTTAATATCTTCAAAATCGACATCACCAATCAGTTTCCCGTCCACTCGATTGACACCTACATCCACCACGATCGCACCTTCTTTGACCATGCCTTTCGTGATGAGATGGGGTTTTCCTGAAGCGACGACTAAGAGATCGGCTTGTTTAGTGTGGAAAGATAAGTCTTTGGTTTGACGATGACAGACCGTGATAGTCGCACCTTGATCCATTAAAAGACGTGCGACTGGAAAACCTACAATGTTGGATCTTCCGACGATCACAGCATTTAATCCAGAAATCTTGATGCCATAATGTTCAAGAAGTGTCATGATCCCTTTTGGTGTGGCAGGTTCGATGGTCGGTCTTTTTTGATACAAGTTTCCCTGGTTCACCACATGAAAACCATCCGCATCTTTTTCTTTATGAATCATATTGATGAGCACTTCTTCATCTAAGTGTTTAGGGATGGGCAGTTGTAAAATCATACCATCCACAGTGGAATCTTGATTGAGGGATTGAATTAAAGAAGCGACATCTTCAAAACTGACATCTTCGTTTAGATGATGTAGTTCATGAAGTATTCCCGCAACAGCGCACGCTTTCCCTTTTCCCTTCACATAGGAAAGAGAAGCTGGATTGTCACCGATTAAAATAATCGCCAATTTAGGAAGACGTTCACCTTTTTTTATGTGTTCATCGGTCAAAGCTTTTAGTTTTAAGTTGCGTTCGTTTGCAACTGCAAAACCATCCAGTAAGATCATAGGAATCACTCCTTATCTGTAACATTACCTTCCGCATCAATCATGATATTTAATGCACGAGGCGTTTTATTTAGACCGGGCATCACCATGATTCCCTTAGTTAATGCCACTAAAAAGCCAGCGCCAAGTGACGGTCTGATTTCAGAAATAGTTAAGGTAAACGGCTCTGGTAAGCCATGAATGCTAGGATCTCCAGTGATAGATAATGGAGTTTTTGCCATACAAACAGGCAAGTTCCAGCCTAGATTTTCATAGGTTTCGAGTTGTGCTGTTGCGCGTTTAGTGAAAACGACTTCTTTCGCACCGTAAATATCTTTGGCAATCTTCTCAATCTTTTCTTTGGGTGAGTCTTCTGTTGTATAAATGGGGTTGAAAGTTGAAGGTTGTTCAGCGATTTCTACGATGATATTCGCTAGATCAACCATGCCTTCGCCACCTTTGGCAAATCCATCACAAAGTGCAATCTTGTGTCCTTCAGTTTTTGCCCAATCCAAGATATACGATACTTCTTCGTCGACATCGTTATAATAATGATTGACAGCAATCACATAAGGAAGTCCAATGCGCTTAATATTGGATAAATGTTTGGCAAGTAAAGGTAAACCTTTTTTCATCGCCTCAAGATCTGGCTTGCTGAAGTCTTCAGCACCACCATGAGATTTTAAAGCGCGTAAAGTGGTGACGATGACAATCGCGTCCACCTTTTTCCCAAGATGTGGCATCTTGATATCTAAGAATTTCTCCATGCCTAAATCCGCACCAAATCCAGCTTCTGTAACGGCATAATCTCCAAGTTTTAAAGCAAGCTTGGTTGCCACAATGGAGTTACATCCATGAGCAATATTCGCAAATGGGCCTGCATGAACAAATGTAGGTACACCATCAATGGTTTGAACAAGGTTTGGGTTTAGTGCGTTTTTGAGCAACCAAACTAAAGCATCTGCGCCACCAAGATCGGAGACAAACACGGGTTTTTGATCTTTGTTATAGCCGATGAGGATGTTGTTAATACGTCGTTTAAGATCCATAAGATCGGTAGATAACGCTAAAATGGCCATGATTTCACTTGCTGCTGTAATGACAAAACCATCTTTACGTTGGGGTGTTTCAATCTCTCTTAGGTTGCGATCATTCATATCCATGCAACGTTTCCACGTGATGGTTTCTAAATTGAGTTCGTTACCTTGATACATGTGATTATCAATGAGTGCAGCTAGTAAATTGTTTGCTGCTGTGATTGCATGTAGGTCCCCTGTGAAATGAAGGTTGATGTCATCTTCTGGAACTACTGTCGATTTTCCACCGCCAGTGGCACCACCTTTTAATCCAAAAACAGGTCCTAGTGAGGGCTCACGAAGCGCTAGCACTGGATGTTTTCCAATGTACTTAAGTCCTTGAGTTAATCCAATAGAAACCGTAGTTTTACCTTCACCAGCAGGTGTTGGGTTAATCGCAGTTACGAGAATGAGTTTGCCATCCTTCTTGTTCTCCAACCGCTTTAATACTTTTAAGTCAATTTTGGCTTTATCGAAGCCATAAGGAATACACTCTTCTGGAGCAACCCCCATTTTTTCGCATAATGAAGCAATTTTTTCCATATTATTCTCCCTTGACAATAAAAAAGTATCTCGTTGTAAAGATACTTTTATTATAGCACAAGGATTATTTTTTATAAAGGTAATTCGCCTTCAGGATACCTTCAGCGACGCTTACCATCGCTTCGGTAGGTTCCTTAATATGAGCAAGAGGATAGCTTAATCCCAACTCTTTCCACTTCATAATTCCCTTCATATGATAGGGTAGAATTTCAATGTTTAATACATTGGTGAGTGTATCTAGAAACGATCTTAACTTCATTAAATCTTCTTTATCATCGGTGATGGTGGGCACTAAAACGTGACGAATGATCACGGATACCCCAAGTTCATCAAGGTATCTGGCGAATTCTAATACGTGTTCATTGGTGCTTCCAGTGAGTGTTTCGTGCTTCTTAGGATCGATATGCTTGATATCGAGCAACACCAAATCGGTGACATCCATGAGTTCTTTAAATCTTTTTTCAGCTTTAGCATTAAAGCATGCCGCTGAAGTATCTAAACATGTATGAATGTTTTGTTTTTTCGCTTCTGTAAAAAGTTCAATCAAGAAGGGAAGTTGCAGCAGAGGTTCACCACCAGATACCGTTAATCCACCTTTTTTATAAAAGCGTTGATATTTCTTATAATCATCTAAGATTTCTTCTACTGACATCCTTTTGTTTTGTCTTGTACTCCACGTATCTCTGTTGTGGCAATACTGACATTGAAATGGGCATCCTTGGAGAAATAAAACATAGCGAATTCCAGGACCATCGAATGCACCTAAGGTTTCGATAGAATGGACATTTCCAAATCGATTAGAGTCCTTCATGGAACGTTCTGGAAATCACTTCTTTTTTCTGTTCTTCTGTCAGATTGGAGAAGTTGACCGCGTATCCAGACACGCGAATGGTTAAATTGGGATATTTCTCAGGATTGTTATACGCGTCAATAAGCTTCTCTCTATTGAAGATATTGACATTTAAATGGTATCCGCCACTCATAAAGTATCCATCTAAGATATCGACCAAGTTTTCCACTTTGATGTCGCCTTCATAGGTGAATCCATCGGCGGATTCGAGTGATGATCCCTTACCCAATGCTTGTGGAACGAGCGTGAATGTATTGGATATCCCATCTTGACATGATTCACATGGAATCTTTGAAACAGAAAGTAGTGATTTTAAAGCTCCTGATTTATCTCTTCCATGCATGGGATTTGCGCCAGGTGCAAATGCTTCTCCCTTGCGGCGTCCATCAGGGGTGTTTCCTGTTTTCTTACCATAAACCACATTGGATGTAATGGTAAGAACACTCATGGTAGGTACGGAATCACGGTAGGTGTATTGCCCACGAATCTTACTCATAAAGCGTTCAACCACTTCAACAGCAAGAAGATCCACGCGATCATCATTATTGCCGTAGAATGGGAAGTCCCCTTCCGTTTTAAAGTCAACAATAAGACCTT